>JACQXL010000035.1 GCA_016208805.1 Planctomycetota bacterium
CTGTCATTCTGAGCGAAGCGAAGAATCTACTTACGCTCAGGGTAAACTCCGTGAAGAATCTCCGTTTTATGCGTATTTGGGACGAGATTCTTCGTCCCGACACTCCGTGTCGGGACTCAGAATGACCATGCCATGCCGCATGGCGTGGCACTCTCCGGGTGGTCTTTTTCCCATTTCGCAAGAGTTCAGTAATAAGGAATAATCCGTAAAATCTGTGTAATCTGTGGTTTCAGTTGGGGGGCCGGCCCGGGCGGCAAACGGTGGCAACCGGCGGAGTAGAGCCACGGATTTCACGGATTAGGGACATACCGGTATGGGGGAGGGGACACCCCGGAGGGGGACATCCCTGGAGTGTATAGTAGACACTACCCTACCGTCTATGGGACATACCCCTACCGTCTGTGGGACATACCCCTACCGTCTGTGGGACATCCCCTACCCGTCTATGGGACATACCCCTACCGTCTATAGGACATACCCCTACCGCCTGTGGGACATACCCCTACCGTCTATAGGACATACCCCTACCGCCTGTGGGACATACCCTACCCGTCTATGGGACATACCCCTACCGTCTATGGGACATACCCCATACCCCCATTTTGGAGTAAAAGCGGGATTCGTGTTTACCTGTGTCCATCTGCCCCGATTACATCGGGGTCTGTGGTTGCAATTTCTTGACTCCAGCCGGACATAATATATCATACCACCCTTGTAGTAAGCTGATTCAACAGATTAAACCGATAATCAGTTAAATCCGCTTAATCCGCTTACAAGAAAGTATAGAATATGAATTATAAAGACACCATCAACCTGCCCCAGACCAATTTCTCTATGAAGGCGGAGCTGGTCAAGAAGGAGCCCTTAATCCGCGCCCAGTGGGAGAATGCCAAACTCTACGAGAAAATCAGGGCTAAAAGCAAGGGCAAGCCCAAATATATCCTGCACGACGGTCCGCCCTACGCCAACGGCGATGTCCATATCGGCACCGCCCTTAATAAGATTCTCAAGGATGTTGTGGTCAAATACAAAACAATGGCCGGATTTGACGCGCCATGCGTGCCGGGCTGGGACTGCCACGGCCTGCCTATCGAACACAAGGTTATGCAGGAACTCGGCCCCAAGGCCGCGTCCATGCCACAAAGCGAGATTCGGAATCTCTGCGAAAACTATGCCCGTAAATACATTGCTATCCAGCGCAGCCAGTTCCAGTCACTGGGCGTCTCCGGCGACTGGTTCAACCCCTACCTGACGCTCCATCCGCAATACGAGGCGGCCGTGGTTGATGTCTTTGCCCAACTGGTGGCTAAGGGATTCGTCTGCCGTAAACTCAAACCTATCCACTGGTGTATGCACTGCGAAACCGCGCTGGCTGAGGCCGAACTTATCTATTCGGACGAGAAAGGGCCGTCCATCTATGTCAAATTTTCTACATCGCTCCTGGCTCACACCCTATCTAAAATACTTGATAGGCAATTAAAAATTATTCCTGTTTATTTTCTAATCTGGACAACTACTCCGTGGACTTTGCCAGCCAATGTTGCTATTGCTCTAAACAAAACCTTTGAATATGCTGTAGTAGAAACCAGCAATGAATATTTTATTCTTGCTCTTGGTTTAGTTACAAAAGTAATGGATATATTAAATATAAAGAATTACACAGTGATTGATAAAGTAATTGGTGATAAATTAGAAGGTTTGCACTATACTCATCCTTTTGGTCATGACTATGGTTGTAAAGCGATTCTGGCTGATTATGTCAGTTTAGAGGATGGCACCGGCATCGTACATATTGCCCCTGGCCACGGCGAGGAAGACTACGAAAGCGGATTGGAATATAATCTGCATATTGCTAGTCCGGTTGACAAGAGTGGCAGATTTACTAATGAGGCAGGGGATGTCTTACCGGGTATGAATGTTTTTGATGCAGATGACATTATCTGCAAGAAATTAGAGAAGGACAAACTTTTGCTCAAGAAAATGGAAGTAGTCCACTCATACCCGCACTGCTGGCGCTGCAAGAAGCCGGTTATTTTCCGGGCGACCGAGCAGTGGTTTATCTCGGTTGACCATAACGATACCCGCCAGAAGGCGCTGGCCGAAGCGGATAAAGTCAAATGGGCGCCTGACTGGGGCAAGACCAGAATTACATCAATGCTGGCCCAGCGGCCGGATTGGTGCATCTCGCGCCAGCGCATCTGGGGCGTGCCGATTCCGGTATTCTATTGCGCCAAGTGCCGGACGCCTCTATTGGATAAGAAACTGCTGGACAAGGTCAAAGAGATATTCGTCAAAGAAGGCGCACAGAACTGGTTCACCCAGAAACCGGACTATTTCCTGCCCCAAGGAACAAAATGTCCAAAGTGTAGCGCAACCGAATTCATCAAGGAGAACGATATATTTGACGTCTGGTTTGAATCCGGTTCGTCATTCCGCGCAGTATGTATGAACCACCCGCAACTGGGTTTCCCGGCCGACCTGTATCTGGAAGGCACGGACCAGCACCGGGGCTGGTTCCAGTTATCGCTCCTGCCGGCCGTGATGACCCAGTCCAAGGCCCCGTTTAAGACCGTGTTGACACACGGATTTGTTACGGATGAAGAAGGCGAAAAGGTGTCCAAATCCAAGGGCGGATTGTTGCTGGCTGATGAGATTGTCTCCAAGTTCGGGGCGGATATCGCCCGCCTCTGGATTTTCTCCATCAACTTTACGGATGATATCCCGGTCTCTGCCAAGATACTAAAAGAGAAAGAAGACCCCTACCGGAAAATCAGGAACACCTTCAGGTATCTGCTGGGCAACTTATCTGACTTTACCCCTGACAAGGATAAGGTTAGATATGCGGATATGCTGGAAATAGATAAATGGGCGCTCAACCGGTTGCACCGGCTGATTCAAGACGTCACCGGCTATTACGAGTCCTTTGAGTTCTACCGGGCGTTCAAGGTCCTCTACCAATTCTGCGTGGTGGATATGAGCGCATTCTATTTTGATATATTAAAAGACCGGATGTATACGGCGGCGCGGGCCGGCCAGGCCCGCCGGGCCGCCCAGACCGTGATGCACCAGATTCTGACCGCGCTGACCCGGATACTGGCGCCGGTATTGGCACATACGATGGAAGAAATCTGGGCACAGATACCGGGCAATACGGACGCCCAAAGCGTGCACCTGTCCGATTTCCCCAAAGTGGATAACGGTTTAATCTCGGATGAAATAGACGCCAACTGGGCCAAGTTAATCAAGGTGCGCTCGGATGTGGCCCGCGAGATAGAGAAACTCAGACAGGATAAAACCGTGGGCAGTTCGCTGGAAGCGGTCGTAAAACTTACTTCCACAGATAATGAGTTGACCGGGTTCCTGCAAAAATACACCAAAGACCTACCGATGATATTCATTGTCTCGGAGGTAACACTGGAGACAAATACGGGTACTGACTGGGTCAAAGGCATAGATGTACCGGAATTATTAATCAATATCCAGAAAGCGCCTTATGAGAAATGCGAGCGCTGCTGGAACTACAGCCCGACTATCGGTAAAGATACGAAACACCCGACTATCTGCAAGAAATGCGTGGAGGCATTATCCATATAATGACTAATGACGAAACCTTAATGACGAAAGAATACCCAATGACTTAATGACTAATTTGAGCATTAGGATTTTAGGCATTCATTCGTCATTCGTCATTAGACATTAGTCATTTATGAAAATTGCGGTTCTATTATCCGGCTCCGGTAGAACTTTACAGAACTTCATTGACAGCGGCATCAAGCCGGTAGTCGTTATCAGCAGTAAGGCCGGTGTCTACGGGCTGGAGCGGGCCAAGAAGCATAATATCCCCAATCACACCATCCCGCGGGCTGATTATAAAACCGACGCCGAGTTCTCCAAGGCGATTACCGAAACATTGAAACAATACAAACCGGACCTGATAGCCATGGCCGGGTTTCTGAACCGCTACGAAATCCCGCCACAATATACCGGCAAGGTGATGAATATCCACCCGGCGCTGTTACCGGCATTCGGCGGCAAGAACTACTACGGCGACAGGGTGCATAAGGCAGTCATTGAATCGGGCGTCAAATTCTCCGGCTGCACGGTCCATTTTGCCGATAATGAATATGACCGCGGGCCGATTATCGTCCAGCGGGTCGTGCCGGTAGCCGATAACGATACGCCAACCACACTGGCCGACCGCGTCTTTAGGGAAGAATGCATCGCATACCTGGAGGCAATCAGATTATTTGAGGCGGGCAAACTAAAGGTAGTCGGAAGACGAGTGATTAAAATATGAAATGCGGTAAGCACCAAGCACCAAGCACCAAATTCCAAATAATCTCCAAGCACCAAATTCCAATGGTTAAATTTGGTATTTGGATATTTGGAATTTATTTAGGATTTGGGATTTGGGATTTGGGATTTGCGCCAGCGGCGCTGGCGGCCAATCAGGTCGTCGCCCGGGTCAACGGTGAAATCCTGACCGAGCGCGAGGTCAACCTATATGCCAAACTGTTTGAAACAGACCCCAAAAACGCCATCCAGATAGCCATCAACGACAAACTGATTCTCCAGGAGGCGCTGAAAGATAAAATCAAAGTTACGGCTGATGAGGTGGAATCCACCATTAAAGAACGGGTTGCCAAAATCGGGTTGGACCGGTTCACCAAGATAGTTCTTGAACCACTGGGTATGACGATGGATGATTATCGCCAACTGGTCAGGGACCAACTCACCCGCGAACGATATATCCAGAGCAAAATCGGCGCGCCCAGTACTATAAACAAAAACGATAAGACATTTATCATCAACAACTTCGTCTCGCCGCGCGAGATTAAGGAGTATTTTGAATCGCATAAGCAGGAATTCGCCACGCCGGCCCGGATAAAGACCCGGCAGATTATCCTTAAATAAAACCGCAACCAGTTTCCTGATTATCAAGGTGGAAGACAAGGCAGACGAAACCTTTGCCACTGCGGACACGCCGGAAATCCAGGCCAGGATAAAGAAGGTTTTGGCCAACAAGAAAACCGCCGAAGGCATAGAGGAATTCAGGAAAGAACTGGTCAGCCAGGCGGATATCCAGATATTAAAATAAGGAGACCAGGAAAACAGGATTTATTTCTTTCCGGGCTTCATGGTTTCCTTATAAAGAAATCTTACTATCTTCTTGAATTCCTGCCCTCGCTCGGCGAAGTTGCGGAACATATCAAAACTGGCGCAGGCCGGCGAAAGCAGGACGGTCTCACCCCGTTTGGCCCGCCGGCGTGCGGTCAGCACGGCCTCGCGCAGTGTTTTGCACCGGGTTACCAACGAAGCAGGCAACAGCCGGGCAATCTTGGGCGCGGTCACGCCGATAAGTATTACACTTTTAACTTTGTCCCGTAAACGTATAATTTCTCTAGCCAGGTCATTTAAGGGTATCTTTTTATCGTAGCCGCCGGCAATGAGATGGATTATACCCGGCACAGCCCTGAGCGCACCGATGGTGGAAACCGGATTAGTCGCAATAGAATCATTGTAATATTTCACCCCTTTGATTGAGCCCACGAATTCCAACCGATGCTCCACGCCCCGGAAACCCCTGATAACCTTTCTGAGATGATATGGCTTCACATTAAACGGAATGGTTGCGGCCAGGGCGGCCAGGATATTTTCCGTATTAAATGTACCCAGCAGTTTGGTATCTGAAACCGGGCAGATTTGACTGACCCGACCATTATCAGCAATGCAGAATTTATTATCTTTAATAAAAGCGCCGTTTCTAACCTTCCGCCGACGACTGAAGTATAAAACATCACCCCGGGTAATACCCGACCAGCGCCGGACTTCGGCATCGTCAAGATTGAGAACCGTCCAGCCACCCGGCTTTTGGTAGCGGATGATATTCTTTTTGGCATTGATATACTCAGCCATTGTCTTGTGGCGGTCAAGATGATTGGGCGAGATATTGGTGACAACGCTGACTGTCAGGGCGGGCGGGACAGACCGGATGTATTCCAGATGGAACGATGATAATTCCAGAACGACCAGGTCGTCCTTGTTGATATGGTCAACCCTTTCCAGCAGGGATTCGCCTCCGATGTTACCGCCAACCCAGATACGAGGGATTGCGCATACCTTGGACGTGGTGTGTAGTCCCCTCTTGAGAGGGGTGGCTGCGAAGCAGACGGGGTGTGTTAAACCACACACCCCTAAATCCCCTCTTGATAGAGGGGACTTTAGCATTTCGCCGAGCAGGGCGGTTGTTGTGGTCTTGCCGTTACTGCCGGTAACGCCGATAATCGGAGCCGGACACTCCTGGAGAAAACGGTTCATCTCGGTGGTTACAGGCACATTGTGCCGGCGGGCCAGTTTCAGGAATGGCGAATCGTGCGGCACGGCCGGGTTGACTACGACAAGTTCGGTATTAATAAAATCCTCGTTGCGATGCCGACCTAATATATATTTTATATTGGGGATGCCCTGAAGTTTCTTGATAGATTCACGCAGTTCGTGTTTGGGCCTTAAATCAGTAACGGTAACATTAAAACCCCGGCGGGCGAAATCGCGCGTGGCGCCCACCCCGCCCCCGAATAGGCCTAAACCCATTACGGTCGCTTTCATTATTTAGTTAGCCAGTGAGCCGGTTAACCGGCAAACCGTTTATTTATTCTGCAACGTCTTCTGAAGGTGCTCTTTTAGTATTTCGGCTTGTTCCAGCGATTTCTTTACATCCGGCTTCTTGTATTTTGACAGGATGAAATAGGCCTCGTGGTGGTCTATTATCGGATATGGCACGAAAATCATCACGATATCAAAAGGAAATATATGGATAAAAGGCGGTTTGACCGGCACAATTGTTTTGAGGGTCTGGTAACCTGGAGATTGCTTCGTCGCTCCGCTCCTCGCAATGACAGCACGAAACTTTTGAGACAGCCTGAATCTGTGGTTTCATTCGCATAATTTCAGTATCTTTTCAATCCGCTGGTTTTGGGGATAGTATTTCCTGGCCGACAGCACGGCATCTTTCGCCTGTATTTTATTGCCCGATTCTATATATATTTCAGCGATATTGCAATAAAAATCTGATATGACCGTATTGCGCTTGACGCTGTCCGTCAGGCGCGTCAGCAACGATATGGCGATGCTGTATTCGGTTACGGCCTTCTGATATGACTTGGCCTGTTGATACGCATCGGCCAGATAGGAATGCAATTGAATATTGGCCGGCTCAAGATAGGCGGTTTCTTTAAGCAAAGTAATTAACTTATCGCGCTGGCCGGAGGTGCGGTATAATTTTGCCAGTTTCAGGCGGGCATTAAAATCAAGATGATTGACCCCGACGAAATCCTCCAACTCGGCTGTCAGGCGGACGGTGTCGCCCGTTTCCTCATATATCCGGACCAGATAATAATACGGATTATCCTGCGGTTTCATATATGTCCTGAAGGCATCCTTTGCCCGGTTGAACTCCGTAATCGCCTCTGGGTATTTGTCCTGCCGGAGGTATTCCTTGGCTTTAGTAAAATGGACATTAAATTCCTTGAGATTCCGCTTGGGCAGCCATTCATTATCCAGATATGCAAAGAACTCCTTATCAAATTCGGTAACGCCTTTATCAAGACATTCCTTGAAGACATCCTCAGTTTTCCGACCCTGCGACCACAGGACCAGCATCCGGCTAATCTTATCCATTCCGTAGCGCTGGTGGATATATTCAACAATCAGCGCGCTGAAGAGATACGTATGCAGGATGTCAACCGCCTTAGTGCGGCTGAATACGGCTAACGGCTGAATCTTCTTTTCCTGAAGCGCCTTAACGATTTCCAAATCAGATTCCCGTCCCCAGGACGGCGCCATAAGTTTTTCCGCATATACCGAACAGCCCTCGGTGAACCAGCGCGGCACCCGGAACTTGCTCATCTGGAGCGTGATGATGTGCATAAACTCGTGCGTGGTAATTGCGCCCCAGTGGAACCGGTTGCCTAACTGTTCCTGGACGGTCGGGCTCAGCACCAGGAAAGTTCTGACAAAACAGGCGCCCAGCGCGCTGAAGCCCGGCAGGCCCAGCGTCTTGACCGAGAAATCATTGTGGTTATTGAACACTTCCACGACCAGACCCGGCTCCGGCGTGAATTGATATAACTTACTGAATTTATCATAACAGCCCTCTAACAATTCCTCAAGATACGGTTCAAGCAAAATCCTATCGGCTTTCGGTATCTTGATATGGAAATGCGTGGTGGTAATCGTCGCAAACTCGGCCTCAATAGCATCAAGGACTTTCAGTGTGTTATAAACCGTGATATTAAACGGGTCGCGCCGGAATGATTCATCCAGCAGTTTCTTGCCATCGGCCTCATAACCCACGCCCAGCCGCAGTGAATTAATCCCCAGCGCCACATAGGCATCCCAGCATTTGTCGTCAAACTCTATCGCCTTCTTGAAGAAATCCTGCGCCTCAGGGTAAAGCAAACGCCGCAGGCAGATATTGCCCAGCGTCAGGTAGAACACCGCCGGCCGCCGATTAACCTTAATGATATCATCGCAGGCCTGCTTGAACCGGTCTGGCTCGCCGCTAAGGTAATAAACGCCGGCCTGCACGGCCCGGTAAAATACCGAGTCCGGGTTTTTATCCAACGAACGGCTGATGGACTCCAATGCCTGCTGGTGGTTTTCTTCCATCAGATGAATCATCGCCATCATAGCGTGGGCATCGGGCAAATCGGGGTCTATTTCCAGCGCCTTCTGGAGCGCGGCCGATGCCTTTAAGGGGTCCTGCTGAAAGATAGATTGCGCCAGGCCCAGATACGCCGGCGCATAATCCGGCTTGAGTTTCAGGGCATCATTGAAGCAACCTGCGGCTTCGGGCATATCGCCTTTTTGGAGATAACAATTTCCCCAGAACAGGTAAATCTCCGGATTCTTGGGGTCCAATACGGCCGCCCGCGGCAGGTATTCGCCGACCACCTTATGGAAGAGGTCTTTTTCGCCCTGTCTGGTGGCCAGAAGCCACAGCCCTTTGCTATAGACAAGCATTTGCCCGACGTTGAACTGCGCTACTATTTGAGGCGTGACCGTCCTGAAATATTCCAGTTCTATCTCAGCCCGCTCATATTCGCCCTTTTCCAGGTATGATTGGCTTAATTCCAAGTGGCCCGATAACTCACCGCTGGCGGTCGGGGATATACCGTCGTAAAGAGGCAGTGTAAAACCCAATATCAGCAATAATTCCATCACCATAAGAAATATTATAAGATATTGAAAATAAACTTGCAATTTAAAATTAACTTGCTATATTGTATATAATAAACTGAACTCTTGCGAAATGGGGAACAAACTGCTAAAAAGTGTCATTCCTGCCACGTCATACCGACATGGTGTGACGAAAGCAGGAATCCAGAAAACCGCAATTTGACTGGATTCCCGCCTACGCGGGAATGACAAAGAGGGCATTTCGCAAGAGTTCAGTAATAAAGGTAGATTAGTTCTATGGCCACCCCGCTATCAGGGGTAGGAGGTGTACTATGGGTAAACCAAAATGGGTTATAGCCGTATTGTTGGCGGGCATAATGCTCACCGGCTACGGCGGACTGTGTGGTAAGAAAGACAGTGATAGCGGCAGCAGCGCGCCACAGGTTACGCCGACTAACCCGCCCGCTTTTGCATATGCTATTGCAATAGATGCCACATATATGTATGTGGTCGGCGCCGACCAAACGCCCGGCAACCAACAATGGCGCATAGAAAAGCGCAATTTGTCCGATAGCTCATTAGTGGCAAGTTTTGGCACAGCCGGCGTGGTTACAAGCAATCCCAGTACCGCTACTGATATCGCATATGCGATGGCGATAGATGCGACATATCTATATGTGGTTGGCTCGGATGAATCTGCCGGTGTCGGCAATTCGCAATGGCGCATAGAAAAACGCAATCTATCAGATGGCGCTCTGGTAGCCGCCTTTGATACGGATGGCATAGTCACAAGCAATCCCAGCAGTATGTCCGATTATGCCAGCGCTATTGCCATAGATGCCACATATCTATATGTAGTGGGTGTTGACTATGGACCTGGTGAAACGCAATGGCGCATAGAAAAACGCAATCTATCAGATGGCGCTCTGGTGGCCGCCTTTGATACGGATGGCATTGTCACAAGCAACCCCAGCACTTCTACTGATAGAGCAAATGCGATTGTCATAGATGCCTCATCTATGTATGTGGCTGGTATTGATAGTTCGTCGGGTCCGAATGACACTCAATGGCGGATAGAAAAAAGAAACCTATCGGATGGTGCACTTGATGCCGGTTTTGGAACAGGCGGGGTGCGCACCAGCGACCCCAGCACCGGTTGGGAAGAAGCATTTGCTATTGCCCGTGATGCTACAGATATGTATGTGGTCGGCTCTGACCGGTTCCCGGGCAATGAGCAATGGCGCATAGAAAAACGTAACCTGACTGACGGTTCACTGGTTGCTGGTTTTGGCACAGCGGGCGTAGTTAAAGTTAATCCAACTGATTTGCCCAATTATGCGACAAATATTGCGATAGATGCCACCTATATGTATGTGGTCGGACTTGATTATCAGGGGCTCGGCAATGCGCAATGGCGGATAGAAAAAAGAAACCTATCTGATGGTGCGCTGGTAACAAGTTTCGGCACTGGTGGTGTCGTCACCAGCGACCCGGGTCCTTATGTGGATGCCGCTAATGCGCTCGCCATAGGCGCCACGTCTTTATATGTGGTTGGTTATGATACGGCAACCGGCACCCAGCAATGGCGCATAGAAAAAATAGGTAAATAGGACGGGTAGTGACATCCCGCACCTACTTTGGCACGGGGGCAGGTCATCCAACAAGTCCTCCCGCCAAAGTGGGTGCGGGACGGGAAAGAGGTGTGCCTGCCCGCCCCCCGATGCCTGCCCGACGCAGGCGGGTTCCTGTCTGCCATCCCGACCTGCCCGACTATGGTCAGGCGGATGTCCATCGGGGCAGGCAGGCAGGCTTGGCGCAGGCAGGTTACAATAGTTACAGATAACCTTTGTAACCTTTTTAACCTTTGTAACATTTGTAACTTTAAGAGGTGATTTTTTTGATAGGGGCTATACTCTGGAGTCATCAGGGCTATACTCTGGAGTCATCAGGGCCATACTCTGGAGTCATCAGGGCTATACTCTGGAGTCATTAGAGGGATACTCTGGAGTCATTAGGGGGATACTCTGGAGGGGGGTAGGGTATATTCCGGCTTATAATGTGTCCCCGTTAGCGAAGGTGCCCAAAAAGGACCCGGCACAAGTGAAGGAATGGCTAAAGAATGTCAAATCGGGCCAACAAAACGCCGTCTCCAGTTATGAGGAGTATCTTGAAAAGATAGCCAAACCGCAGTTAGAGGCCTATCGCAAAACCATTAACCCGGCATTTGTGAGCAGAGCCGGCTTGACCGCAGATGAGATTATCAGGAAACGGCAGGAAAAACTGTTTTCCAAAGAGGGCTGGGAAAAATACATCAAGGGTTTCTCGGCCAAGGAGATAACACAGATAATAGATGCCTTACCGAAGAAGTCGGCTGATTTTGCCCGCAAGAAGACCTTTGGGGACTGGCGGCTGGAGGGTGGTTTGACCGCTGATGGCCAGAGTGCCTTGGAAATCATCAAGGGCTGGCTGGCCGGCGATAAGAAGGTCGTCAAGGCCCTTCGGGCACAGGATAAACTGGTTCAGGGCGGGCCGGTTTATGTACTTGGATGTGAAAGTAAGCACCAAATTCCAAGCACCAAATTCCAAACAAATCCTAATGACCAAAATTCAAATGACCAAAACAATTTGTTTTGAATTTTGAATTTTGAATTTGTTTGTAATTTAGAAATATTATAAGATATTGAAAATAAACTTGCAATTTAAAATTAACTTGCTATATTGTATATAAGAGATATATCCTGCCCCGGCCCCCGGAGGGGTCGGGACGGGATAAAAGGAGAGTTATGTATGAAAAAGATTATTGTCGTGGTCATCTTATCGGGATTGGCCGTATCGGCCTTATCAGCCGCCAAGAATGTCCAGCCGGGCGCCAAACCGGATGACACCGCCACAATGTCCAAGAAAGACAAGAACGCCTGGGTTGATGAACTGGTAAAGAAGTTACGAAGCACCGACCTCTGGGTCCGGGTGGAGGCCATCAAGAAACTGGGCGAACTGGAAGACCCCAAGGCCGTTCCCTCATTGCGCCAGGCCTTAAACGACGAAAGCGTTGATATCAATGTGGAAGCGCTCCGGGCCCTCAAGAAAATCGGCGATGTTGACTCGCTCAAATTACTGCAACGCGGCACCATCCTTTATGATATGCAATCATTGCGATTCTACGCCCTGGACGGCGCCATGCATATTAACCCGGACAAAACCAAACAATTCCTGCTCAATAACCTCAAAAGCGACGACAAGAATATCCGCAACCACGCCACGGAATGCATCGGCCATATGGTCACCCTGACCAACAAGGTAGACAAAGAATCGGTAGCCGAATTGGTCACCTCGTTAAAATCAGAGAAAGAGAAAAACCAGCAGGAGAAAATCGTAGAGACCCTCAATGCGATTACCGGCGCCAACCTGCCCTCGGCCGAACCCAAGGAATGGGATGAATGGTGGGATAAAAACAATAAAACTATGCCCGAAGTCGCCAAACCCAAAGAGGTCAGCACCGACAAAACACCGGCCGAATCAACACCGGAAGAAAAGACCAAGTTAGAAGAAAAGAAGAAGGCCGAAGAGAAGTTTGATGAGTTCAAGGATAAAACAATCCTGGCCAAGAAAGATGACGACAAGGACAAGGCCTATTTCGCCGGCCGCTCCGAGGAAGGCAAGAAACTGACTATGGCGGCATTCGCCGATAACGATACCCGCCCGTTGAAACTGGTTGAGGATGCCCTGAACTGGCTCCACCGCCATCAGGAAAAGGAAGGTTTCTGGAGTTATAACGGCTACGGCAAACACTGCCCGCCCAACCAGGGCGATGATATTAACACGATTAAAGACGAATATGATGTGGCCGTCACGGGCCTGGCAGTTCTGTCATTCCTCGGCGCCGGACATACCCATATGCCCGGACAGAAGGCCGGCCTGCAACCCGGCGGAAAATATAAACCGACCGTGGAACGCGGGCTGAAATGGCTCCTCTCTATCCAGCGGGCCGACGGCAGTTTTGATAACCCGATGCGTAAAGGCCAGAAGACCAATATGTTTGAACAAGCAATGGCCACGTTGGCAATTTCCGAGGCCTACGGGATGACCGGCGATGCATCGCTCAAAGACCCGGCCCAGCGGGCGGTTAGTTTCATATCCAAGTCAAAGAACCCGGGCAAGGGCTGGCGCTATACACCCAATTGCGGCGATAACGACACCTCACTGGTCGGCTGGCAGGTATTTGCCGTCAAATCGGCCAAGGTCAGCGGATTAAATACCGAACGCGACGATTTCGCCGACGCCTCTCAATGGCTGGATGATATGACCGATATGGAAACTGCCCAGGTCGGATACAACAAAAAGGCAAGCGGCTCCACGACCATAACATCCATCGGGATTATCTGCCGGATGCTGTTGGGCTGGCGGAGTGATTCGCCGCTCCTGCAGAAAGGCGCTGATCTGGTCATTGCGGATGCCTCTTTTATGGGCAACCCCCAGAATTTCTACCATATCTACCAGACCGCCCTGGCGATGTTCCAGATGGGCGGCCGGCACTGGACCGAATGGAACCGGCAGATGACCGATTTCCTGGCCGGCACCGCGGTGGGCGAGGGCTGTGAACACGGCAGTTGGCCGGCCACTGACGAGAAATGGTCCAAGAGCCGCGTCTATACCACGGCCCTGGGCGCGCTCTCGTTAGAGGTCTATTACCGCTATCTACCGTTTGCCAGATAAAGCCATAGATTAGACTAACTCTATACAGGGTGTCAAAAAAGTGTCATTCTGAGCCCCGTAGGGCGAAGAATCTGACACCGAAGTGTCATTCTGAGTCCCGACACGGAGTGTCGGGACGAAGAGTCTCTATTCACATTGTTAGTAGACCCTTCGCTTCGCTCAGGGCAGATTCTTCACTCCGTCCCGACACGGTGGTGTCGGGACTCCGTTCAGAATGACAAAAGGGGCTTTTTGGACACCCTGTATAGTAATGCGGAGGATTATTCTATGAGAAAAATATCACGGCTAACCCTGTTTGTTTTCCTGCTCGGCATTATCCTCATCGGCTACAGCGGTATGTGCCCGAATGGTGATGACGGCACCGGCAGCAGCGGTAATAACGGTAATTCCAGCGGTAGCAGCGGCCGCGCCCCGATTGTCACCACCAGCGGCGCTACCAATATCACCCATAACTCCGCCACCCTCAACGGCACCGTCAGCCCCAATAAACTAACCACCGAGGTATATTTTGAATACGGGCCCGACCACCTCATACGGCGCGGCCACCGCCCATCAATCGCTCGGCAGCGGCTCAAACGATATTGATGTCTTCACCAACCTGACCGGCCTGGCATCCAACACCACCTATAACTACCGGCTGGTAACGCAATCCTATATTATGGAAACATCCTCCACGGTTATAACCTACGGCAGCAACCAGACATTCACCACCTATGGCCAACCGATAGTGGCCACCAATTCATTCGGCACAACCTACGGGACTAACCGAACATTCACCACAGGCGCTCCCGCGCCAGATGGCTCTAACACCTGGACCGAAAAGATATCCCACTGGACCGGCGGCTCGGTGCCTGCTTCAAGACAATCCCATTCGGCAGTCTGGGACGGCACGAAATATATCATGTTCGGTGGGTTCGACGGTAACGCTACAGGAATGAATAACCTGTGGTGGTATTATCCGGTAACCAATACATGGATACAAAAATACACGGCTGTTACGCCCACCGCAAGATTCGGCCACACTATGGTCTGGGATGGGACCCGCGTAATTATGTTTGGCGGAATTGAAAACGGGTTCTTTAAGAATGACCTGTGGTGGTATAATCCAACTAATAATACATGGACCGAGCAAAACCCGACCGGCGGACCGCCCACCGCAAGATATAACCATTCTATGGTCTGGGATGGCGCCAATGTCATTATGTTCGGCGGCTGGAGCGGCTCCAATAGGAATGACCTGTGGTGGTATAATCCAACTGATAATACATGGACACAGAAGATTGCCAACGGCGACCCATCCTCGCCAACGGCACGATATTTCGCCTCAATGGTCTGGGATAGTAACCGGGTCATCCTGTTCGGCGGATATGATGCAACTAACAAAATGAACGACCTGTGGTGGTATGACCCGACCGGAAACACCTGGACCCAGAAAATTGCTAATGGCGACATAAACTCCCCCAGCCAGAGATATGATGGCCACTCTATGGCCTGGGACGGCACCGAGGCCATTATGTTCGGCGGGAAGGCATCGGATGGTAACCCCCTGAATGACCTGTGGTGGTATGACCCGACCGGAAATACCTGGGCAGAAAAGATTACACAGAATGGAACAGGGCTGCCTACATTATTAAGAAGCGCCCATTCTATGGTCTGGGATGGAACAAAGGGTATTATGTTCGGCGGCTACTATAACAGCACTACCTACTATAACGACCTCTGGTGGTATGAACCTATCAGCAACACCTGGACCCAGAAAAAAACTAACGGCGATGCCGGCTCGCCGGCCAAAAGGGCGTCTTTCCCGATGGTCTGGAACGGCACCGAGGCCATTATGTTCGGCGGTGGAGAGACGGGCACGCGTTCTAACGAACTCTGGTGGTACACGCCATCAAACAACACCTGGACCCAGAAAAAGACCGAAGGCGATGCCGGTTCGCCCTCCCAAAGGTTCTGGTCTTCAATGGTCTGGGACGGCAATAAAGCCATTCTGTTTGGCGGCGATACTGCCGCCGGATTCAAGAATGACTGGTGGTGGTATTATCCAATAACCAATACGTGGATAGATAAAACCACTACCGCCATTTCGCCCTCGGCAAGAGTTTGGGGTTCAATGGTCTGGAATGGTACCAAGGTTATTCTGTTTGGCGGTAAATTAGCGGACGGAACTCCTAAAAATGACCTCTGGTGGTATGACCCGGCTGACAATACCTGGACTGAAAAGATTCCCAATGACGCCATTGGTTCCCCTGTAGGTAGATGGAGTCCTTATATGACGGTTTGGGACGGTGCCAAGGTTATTATGTTCGGCGGCAATAACGCAGGAACTTGGTATAACGACCTCTGGTGGTATGACCCAACCGGAAATACCTGGACCGAAAAGATAACAAATGGTGCGGTTAGCTCCCCTTCCACAAGAGAATCGTTTTCAATGATATGGGATGGCGCCAGAGCCATTATGTTCGGCGGATGGAACGGCTCGAACTTTACTAATGAACTCTGGTGGTATCAACCTTGACCGAAAGGTCAAGCCCTGTCAAGTGTCGTCAGGAAATAGTCAGGCATAACAATCCTTGGCTATACCTGACTATCCTTGCCTATTCTTACCTGATATAACCCATCAAATACAACTCCGCCTTGCCCCGTTAGAAGTAAGACACCAAAGGTGTCTGCCAGTCCCTTTGGGACTGGACTTCTAACGGGGCGTGGTCGTTACGCCCACACACCCCTACCCCTCCCCACAGGGACCCAGTGGGTCTCAAGAGGGGATTAGCCGAAGTCCCCTCTACCAAGAGGGGATTTAGGGGTGTGTCGGTTCATCTGACATACCCCATCAAGTATAACTCTGCAGCAGTAGTTACACCGTCACGGTATACTGATGTTACAAAGCGTCTGTTCGCATCCAGCGGCAACAGCACGGTCAGATAATTCGTGAAGTCCTTGGCCGCCGTGTCCAGCCGGTAGAGCGGGGCCGGGTCAACGGTCGGCTTGGCATAGAACTGGGCTTTGTAGCCGTAGAGAATCGTATTCGCGCCTGCGTGCGTCATCACCACCATCGCATACTTCGTTCCAACAGGGACATAGGACGACAGGTCAATCTCAGTGTTAGGCACGGAGGCAGATGACAGGTTGGAGAACAGGAGGAGGTTCTGGTTAATCGTGAACCGGTCCTCCATCTCAGCCGGAGTGGCCGGCGGGACAAGCGGTCTGCTGACTGGCGTAAAGGATAGTTTGGCCGGCGTGACCTGCCCATCGCCGATTTCAGCGGTGGCTATGGGTGGAACTAATGGTCGGCTCACACCTGCGGCCGGTTTCCATTCAAACTTGGCCTGCGCCTGATTGTAGGCCGGGACTTCCCCATCCGCCGGCGCATCAACCGCGGATAGTTTGGTCGGTGTCACCGCACCGTCCACGATTTTAGGTGTGGTCACCGCCGCATCTTTGAGTTCCAGGTTGCCGACCGAATTTGCGGCCAAGTCATTCTGGGTAATGGTATTAGCCGCAATCTTGGCTCCGGTGATAGCGCCGTCCTTGACCTTGTCCGTGGTTACGGCGTTGTTGGCCAGTTTTGGCTCATTGACCGCTCCGTCTGCTATTTCCGTAGTGGCGACCGGCGGCGTAAGCGGCCGGCCCAGCACGCCATCGCTAATCTTGTCCCTGGTCACCGCACCGTCTGCAATCTTTGAGCCGGTAACTGCCCCGTCCACTATCTTGGCCGTGGTAATCGCTCGGTCCTGTATCTTGTCGCCTGTTACCTGTTTCTCCCCAATTTTGGCCGTCTTGACCGCGCCGTCTTTGATTTTGTCAGCCGTGACGGCATTATCGGCTATCTTTGATGTCGTTACCGCACCTGTTGCAATCTTGGGCGTGGTAACCTCTAACGGTTTTATTGTGTTTGACATAAACTTACTCCTTTTTAGAGCCAGTTAGCCGCCGCCCCCCGATAGTCATCGGGAGGCGGGGCGTTACTGGGTCTTATCCCGACGTATGTCGGGACAATTACACTTGGTTTACAGGGCCACGACCTGAATCCGCAGGAACAGTTGTCCGCTCTCCATATAATATCCGCAATGGGATTTCAACGGAGTCAACGGCTCAACAAATTCCTCATAGACCGTATTGTCTCTCAGGGCTGACAGGAAACTATTGATGAGCGTATTCTCGGTGGCAATCCTTGTCGGACTGTATTCGGAATACACTATCGCCATTCCGCTCTGCATCAGCCTGGAAACCAAACCGGCTCTCAATTGAGGCCTTAAACCCGGCTTGGAGACATCCACCGGTCCGCCGTAGAGAATCTTGTCGCCCGGCCTCAACAGGTCCGCCACAGTGATATCACCGGACAACCACATTGCGGCCAGCGGTGTAATACCCCGACCGCGAATTTTATCGCCGGTGAACCTGAGCGTCCGGTCTGCCATACCTTCGGCAAAGAGGTCTTTCTTGTTGTCAATAATCTCCTTGAACCGTTTACCGACCTCTTCATCAATGGTCTCAAAGATATGTGCCAGGGCCGTGTCAAACTTGTTGTAAGTCCGGTTCAGGTTAGACTGATGCTTATCCTTCAGGGATGCGGCATCGGCGCCTGATTTGGACTTGAAAGCCGGATTAATGACATCCTTCCATCCCCGGCCTGCCGGGTTGGCCAGATTTTCCAGATATGCCTTGAGGTCTGGTATCTTGGCGCGGAGTTTTTCAATAATCCGACCGGTGTTAAGTTTGAACGACTCGGCCCACTGGTCAACGCTCTGTTGCCTCGGCGGTTCCTTGACCGGCACGAACAACTCTAATCCGCTAACATTCGTAGACATAAATCATTCTCCTCTTGCCCGTTATTTTGTTTACCATATTCAAGCGGTAAACGGGCTTGACCGCTCAAGCAGGTTTAGGCATCAGAGCCAGGCGGCAGACCGAGTGTCCCGCCCGGCCTGCCGGGGACACCTGACTCGTTTGCTTTATTCGTCTCGCTCTTCCGGTAATAATTCCTTTGACTCTTCCGCCTCTTGTATGTCGCTTTCCCTGACAAAGTCTCTTTCGCCTCGCCAGGATGCTACCGGCCTTAGGTCAATCCACTGGCGGCCATAAAACCGCCTGACCGGCGGCAAGTTCCACATCTCCCGTTTGGGGAACTTGGCGTTGTAGCAGTAGCGGCACAGGTGCAACTGCTGGCAGTAAAATGACATATCACTATCACCGCCCGGCACTCTTTTGCCGCATTCCTTGCAGGTATCCACCTGCGGGGCAAGACCGCAGTCAGTCCCGTCACACCATGTCCCACGCGATGCCGCATGGCTGTCGGGTATGACGTGGCACTTATGCGGGGCTTCGTTGACACTATCCATATGAGCCTCCTTCCCGCCATAAGTGGCGGGGTTTCTACCGAGGAAAAAATCATTGCCCTTCCTCTCTATATACAGCTAAAAATAGGGTAGGTGTCAGCAGGAAAGACGGGTATAAGATGATGATTTGACGTTAACTA
>JACQXL010000157.1 GCA_016208805.1 Planctomycetota bacterium
TCACCAAAGATTAAGAACGCCACGGTCCAGACCGAGGACATTGCCGACAAGGCCGTGACCCTGGCCAAATTAGGCGATGATGTCCCGGCGGTCGGGATTCCGGATAACTCTATCAGTGCGGCTAAATTAGTCGATAACGCCGTAGAGAAACGGCATATCAAAACAGCCGCGGTAGATACGGACGAACTGGCAAATGCCGCAGTGACCAGTGATAAGTTGCGAGATGCGAGTGTTACTCCGGCGAAACTGTCGTTCAGCGTGCCGACCAGGCCAATGGTGCCACCGCTGGAAGCCGCAGAGATTGGCGATGCGCAGGTAACACCGGCCAAACTGTCGTTTGCACCTGTCAGCAGACCGCTCATCCCGCCGGCCACTCCGGCTGAGATGGAGGATAGGTTTACCATTAACCAGAACCTGCTACTGTTCTCCAACCTGTCCAATGCATCCGTGCCGAACACCGAGATAGACGTTTCGGGATACGTGCCAGTGGATACGAGATACGCTATATGCGTTATGACGCACGCCGGGGCAAGTTCTATCACCTATGGCTACAAGGCGCAGTTCTACACCAAGCCGACGGTTGACCCGGCGCCGATTTACCGGCTGGATACGGCACAGAAAGACTTTACTAACTATCTAACGGTAATAGTGCCCTTGGATAGCAACAGAAAGTTCCTGACCAGCGTATATCGTGATGGTGTGACAACAGCGGCTGAATTGTATTTGATGGGCTATATCCGCTAAATTGCCCTTACAGGATAAACACCGCAGAGACGTCGAGGACGCAGAGAATCTCGGCGCTCTCTGCGCCTCAGCGGTGAATAATTGCAACCGCCTTTGTGGTGAAGTTTGACTATTCTTGACTATTCCCTACTTTTTGTTATAGAAACCCAGTAACCACGAAAGCACGAAAATCCGAATAACTTTATGACCCCAAAAGTCAGCGTTATTATCCCTACTTACAACCGGGCGCATCTGATATCAGAAGCGCTGGAGAGCGTTTTCAGCCAGACCTATAAGAATTATGAAGTAATTGTGGTCAACGACGGCTCAACCGATAATACCGAGGAAATCCTTAACCCGTATTTAGAGCGGATTAAATACATTTATAAGGATAACGGCGGCGTGGCCAGCGCCAAAAATACCGGTATCAACAACTCCACCGCCCCATATATCGCTTTCCTGGGCTCGGATGATTTATGGCTGCCTAATAAATTAGAAACCCAGGTCCAGTATCTGGAAAAACATCCGGAGTCGGCGATGGTTTTTTCCTGGGCCGAGGCCTTTGAAAATGACGCCCGCGGGAACCGGATACGGAAATTTGACCTGAAATATACGGATGACGATTTATCGTTCAGGAAATTATTGCGCGGTAATTTTATACCCGATTTGACCGCGCTCTTCCGCCGCGAATGCCTTGCCAAAGTCGGGCCATTTAACGAAGAATTAAAATACGGCGAGGACCATGAATTCTGGCTGCGGCTGGTCCGCCATTATCCCCTGGCCAGAATCAACAGCATCCTGGCTTTATACCGGATTCATCCGGCCAATCTGATAAAATATACCGACTGGCTGAGCCGCCTGAATGCCCAGATAACCGTCCTGCGTAAAATCAGCGCCCAGTATCCCGACGTTAAAGAAATCCAGCCGGCCATACAATACCTGGAAAACATCATCAGGAAACAGGCAACCGATACATTTGATGTGGTGATGGGCGGGGTGGGTGAAAACATCATGGCCCGGATGAGTTATCTGGATAATAAACTTTTCCCGGCCCGAACCAGCCGCCGCCGGTCATATCTGCGGCTGGCCAATCAGATAAAAACACTGCTGGGCGGCGCCGACCAGCAACCGCTGGGTCAGGAGATATTGGCAAAATACCGCCAATTCAAGGAGTCGCTTGCGCCCTGGGGGAGCCGGCGCCGATACATCTATGAATTCTTTATGCGGCTCATCAAAAGATGGATTATGAAATTGGCCCCGGCGCTGTCCCGAAAATCTCCAGCCACGGTGCTGGCCGTGAAAGATACCCGCCATTTCATCAGCGTGGTTATCCCAATATACGACCGGACCGATGTCTTAAAGGAATCCATAGAATCCATTTTGCGTCAGACCTACCGTAATTTTGAATTATTGCTCATTTGCGACGGCTCGCCGCCTGAAACTATGGGAATAGTCAATAGTTATGCCGTCAACCCCAGGGTCAGGATATTCCGGTATAACGACAACAGCGGAAATGCCACCAGAGGCAGAAACAGGGGGATTAAAGAGGCCGCGGGCAATTACATTGCCTTTATGGATAGCGACGATATTGCCCTGCCCAACCGGCTGGAGACATCCCTGGCCTACATAGAAGACCATAATGCCGATGTGGTTTACGGCGGCTGGCAGGCCAAAAAAGAGGAAGGAACGGATAACCCCGATATTTTATACCTGTCCAATATGTCAATAATCCAGCCGATAGATTATGATTACCAATCGCTCCTGAAAAATAACCTGCTGGCCCAGAGTACGGTTATGGCCAAGGCGGAGGTATTAAGAATGGCCGGCGGGCTTAAACCCCAGATGCAATATTGCGAGGATTACGAACTATGGCTGAGATTGGCCCACCTGGGGTATAAATTCAAATCCATTCCCCAACCACTGTCTATTATCAGGTTCCATTCGGCCAACCTCCAGGAAAAATTCAAGGCCAATGAAAAATTATGGCGGGAAAAAGCCATCGCCGAACATAAGACGATTTCTTATTTGAAACCAACCGTTGCTTTCATTATTCCCAGCCAGATAATCACCGGCGGCACGATGGTCGTATGCCAGCATGCCAATATATTGGCCCGAAAAGGTTATGACGTCATACTGATTGATAATGAAATAGCGCTGTCGTCAAAACGCATCACCGAATGGTTCCCCGGGCTCAGACCCGAGGTGGTGTCCATAAAAGCATTGCGGCATAATATTGACATCGCGATTGCCACCGGCTGGCAGACCGCTTACACGCTCAGGGATTTGCCGGCCGAGCGGAAACTGTATTTCGTCCAATCGGACGAATCGCGGCTGAATCCGCCCGGCAGCGAAGAATCCGCATTAGCCCAGCAGACATATAGTTTTGATTTTGAGTTTATCGCGATTGCCAAATGGCTCCGGAAATGGCTTAAGGACGCCTTCGGCAAAAACTCCGTTTATGTGCCCAATGCGATAGACACATCCATATTCTATCCTGATAAACCATTGGAGCCCAAAGGCGATAAATTAAGGGTGCTGTTGGAAGGCCCGATAAATTCCCCGTTCAAAGGGATGAAAGAGGCGTTTGAGGTGGTTGCCGATATGGATGCAGAAGTTTGGTGCGTCAGCACCTTCGGCAAACCACAGCCCGGCTGGAAATGCGACCGGTTTTTCCCGGGCGTGCCGCTGGAAAAAATGCGCCGGATTTATTCATCCTGCGACGTCCTGGTTAAGATGTCCAAGGTGGAGGGTTTCTTTATGCCGCCGCTGGAAATGATGGCCTGCGGCGGGACGGTCATTACCAACAAGGTTACCGGCTACGATGAATATATTGTTGACGGCTATAACGGACTGGTGGTGGAACAAGGCGATATCAAAGCCGCTAAAGAGAAGTTGAACCAACTTATCAAAGACCGCAACCTGCTGGGGAAACTCATTCAGGGCGGAGCTGAAACAGTCAAGAAATGGTATACCTGGGAAGCAAGCAACGACCTGCTTGAAACGGTTATAAACCCGGTCAGGAATACGGTTCCGAAAAATTATCCTCTAATGTCATCGTGAAAGGACTGGGAAACAGATATCCAACTATGATAAAAAGTATTTCTGCCTGCACAAACGAAGCGTCAGGGAAGAAAATTTGCTCTAAAATAGAGTGTTTTGCTTGACTTAGATAGGATTTTTTCGCTATCATATGAAATGATTGACTCGCCTAATTTATGCACAAGTTAAAAAAAGCCGTTGCCAAGCATAAGGAACTAATCCTGATTTCAGCGGTTGCCTTTATTCTGCGTGGCGTGTTATTTCTGAAGATTATCGCGGCGCCACAGTTAGCATTTGCCAATGATTCCTATCTTTATGACAAGTTAGGGGTTAATCTTGCCGAGAACGGCGTGTTCTCAGGGGATACACAACCACCGTATAGCCCGAATACCTTGCGCCCACCGCTCTATCCTGTTTTTATTGCCGTAGTTTATAAAATATTCGGCCATCAACCCGCTATGGTAATTTTTCTACAGTGTCTTGTTAGTGTGTTTATTTGCTGGGGTATCTATTATCTTGGTGCGAAAATATTCTATCCCAAGGTTGGGCTACTGGCTGGGTTTTTCTACGCTCTTGACCTCCCTTCCATTGACCATACTAATCTTTTGCTTACGGAAACGTTATTTACTTTCATTTTGATGTTTTCTGTGTATTTCCTGATAATATGCCGGCAAGGAAAATCCAGATTCTTTCCTTTAATGAGCGGATTGTTATTAGGCTTATGCACGCTGTGTCGACCGCTTCCGCAATATCTTTTTTTGCCGCTTGTCTTAGTGTTTCTGTTGGGATTTAAACCCGCTAAAAAAGCTCTTATAAATTATCTTGTCTTTACAGCAGGGTTTTTGGTCGTAATTATGCCCTGGCTTATACGGAATTATGCCCTGACCGGTATATTTGACCTTACAACGATTCAGGGGGCGGTGCTTTTCAACCAAGCAACTGGCGTAAAGATGAGCGTTGAGAAAAAGCGATTTAATGCTGTAAATTTCCGTGAAATGACAGAACGGCTACATGACGAGATTGAGACAAGGTACGGACATCTTTCTCAAAAGACACCGACTGAAATAGACCGTATTTATAAGAAAGAATCTCTTGATATAATCCTTCAACATCCTTTTGTTTATTTAACGAATGTATTGACCGGCTCGTTAATAATATTAACCGAGTCAGATTATTATACGGCATGGCGTTTGATGGGGCTTCACCGTGGTAAGATCCGGAATATTTTTAAACGTCTGGTAGAATTCTACAATATCATTTTTACATTGCTATTATGGGCAGGAATATTGTATGCCATCTGGATATTGCTTAAGGAAAAACAATATTTTTACTTGAGTTTTTTTGGGCTCATTATTACCTATTTCACCGTATTGGCAACCAATGTTGACTGTGATGCTCGTTACCGGGTACCGCTCATTCCCTATATTGCTATATTGGGAAGTTATGGATTACTTCAATATTATGATCATAAAAGATTGGCAAACAAAAGGAGGGACGACGATGGAAATCGCTATAATAATTCCGGCATATAATGAAGAACAGACTATCGGTAAGGTAATATTTGATTTAAGAAAAAATATTCCTACCGCAAAAATCCATGTGTGCGATAATAATTCCACGGATAAAACCGCCGAAATAGCAAAATCGTTACAGGCAATTGTTTTGAAGGAAAAACGACAGGGCAAAGGTTATGCAATACAATCAATGTTTAGCAAGATTGAAGCGGATGTATATGTAATGGTGGATGCCGACGATACCTATGACTTATCACTTGTGAACGATATGATATTTATGGTCGCCAATGATGAATGTGACATGATAGTGGGAAATCGTCTTAAGGACCATAGCGACAAATCATTTAGGCCAATGCATATCCTCGGCAACAAATTGGTAACATATTTAATTAATGTGCTCTTCAAGTCCGCGGTGACAGATGTTATGTCCGGCCTGAGAGTTATGAACAGATCATTTGTAAAAAATATTAATGTTGCAGCATCAGGCTTTGAGGTGGAAACTGAGATGACGATTAAGGCCCTAAAATATAATTACGTACTAAAAGAAGTGAATGTAAAATACAAGGCGAGACCTGCCGGCAGCGTTTCAAAATTGAATACAGTAAAAGACGGTTTTCTGGTAATTAGGGCCATTTTCACTATCTTTAAAGATTATAAACCATTCTTGTTTTTTTCGGCAGTCTCAATCACTTTATTTTTGATATCTCTACTCAGCGGAGCAGTGGTTATCAAGGAGTTTATAGAAACACATTATATTACCCATGTGCCCCTTGCGATTTTCGCCTCTGCGACAATGATACTCGCTATAATTGCCTTCACTACAGGTGTTATATTAGATTCTGCGAACAGACGGTTTGATGAAATATACAACTTTATTAGAAACAAAAAGTGAAAAATTATATGCGGATATCCCCAAGTAATACAAGGTAACAAAAATGCCAGATATTAAATTATCAACGAGGGTAACCAGGTTTGTTATTGCGGGATTAAGTGCACTGGCCGTAAACATTTTATTAATGATTTTTTTTGTAGAAGTATTGTATTTTAGGACATTCTTATTAAAAAATACGGCAAATATATTAGCAATAGTATTGAGCATCGGGTATCATTTTTGGCTCAGCCGAGTGTGGACATGGAAAGATACCCCTCCCCAAAAGGGGAAACAATTAATAACCCAATTTTTATCATTTAACTTTGTAAATTTAGTAGGAATAAGTATAAGAATTGTTACTTTTGCAATCCTTGAAATCGCCGGTATCCCTTACGTCATTAATATAATTTTTAGTTCCGGATTAGTTGCAAGCATTAGTTTTATGCTTTATGATAAGTTTATTTTTGGCAAGATGTTCCAAAGAAAGTAGAATAGACTTATTCCATTAGAAACAAATTCCACTGTTTTGAGATTATTTATTAGAGTTAAAGTTGCAAAGTAATGATTTCATCATGTTGTGGTATCAAAAATATGAAGTTAGATCTGTATGAAATTTTAGATATCGGGAATGATTTTTAACAATAAAAACGGTTGACTATAGCGTCAATGTGCCAGGGGAAGTTATAATCATCTTGAAGAAGATTTAGTATGTTATGGCTTTTAATACCCGTTTGGCGTTGGCATGCAGGGAATAATTTTTCAGAACCGTTTCGCGACCTTTAGCACCCACAATCCATCTTAAAGATTCGTCTTTGATGAGTAACTCCAGTTTATTTATCCATTCATCGGCATTGCCGGCCAAAAAGCCGTTGATGCCGTCTTTAATGAGATATCTGTTTTCCCCAATTGGACTGCCCACCGCCGGGATGCCCAGGACCATATATTGAATCGCCTTAAAGGCGCATTTACCCTTTTCCCATTCGGTATCGTATAATGGCATTACGCCGATATCAAACTTGGAGATTTCCTGCCATTCGGTTTCACGCGACCACTGAATAAGTTTTACCTTTACACCCTTAAACGCCGGCACATCAGTTTCGTATTCATTTGCCCCGATTATCCGGAATTCAAAATCACATCTCTTGGTCAGCGCTTCCAGAGACTCTTTCAATATATTTAGGTAACGCAACCCGGTCGGGTTTCCTATCCAGCCGATAATGACGGGTTTATTCGCCTTTGATAGCGGCATGTGTTTTTCCGCATCAACAGAGGTTGGAACAAGATATACATTAGGGTTATATTTGCGGGCATATTCTTCCAGATAATGGCTGCCGACGATAACGGCATCGCTTAATTTCACCAGGATTCTGCTTCGCCAGGGGCCTAATATTTTTTGAAGACCTGGTGGTTTATAAATAAAGTAAGCATCGTCAATATCCAATATTATTTTATTACCCAGTATGTTTTTGATAATCCATTCCAGAACGGGCGAACCCCAGAATGCTATTGCGGTCTGGATAAAAATTATCTCATCTTTTTTTATGCGGAATATTTCTGATAAGCGTTTTAAGAAATTAAGAGTATATAAATACAGTTTGGCAAATTTGCTTTTCCGGCGTGGATACGTCGGTATGTGCGAAGGTCTGATTTCAACATTGACGTCTTTTCCGGACAGGATGCGGGCAAGTTCATATCCGCGGTAATAGCAACTTGGCCCATCGCGGTCACCGGCCAGAAACATCTTGATTTTAATGTTATGTTCTTTCATTTGGGATAAGAAATATCCTTTTGGGGTATAAATTTTAACCAGCTCATATAAAACCAGCCGATAATGGCACTGATTAAATGAAGAATGTGGTTCAGCCAGGCGCGTTCACCTTCAAGCAGACCGGCCATCCGGAATCCGAATAGATGCGTTGCCTTTTCTATCTCCATAATTGTAAATGCCGCCAGAAACATACCGATATAGAGTATTCTTGTGAAGGCCCTATGCCAGCGGATATCGGTGTCGCGCAGGTCGTGATATATGAAACGGTAAACAATGAAAAGTCCCGAGATGGCGCAGGGGATTGAAATGATTTTGACATACTGGACACTCAAATCGCCAAGAAATGTTCCATCGGATGGGGCGCGCATCAAATAACGGAATATCGTTCCCTCCAGCATTGAATACCAGCCGATATTTGCATCAGTCAGCATATCGCTGGAGAACCGGATGAATCCGAACAAGGCCAGAACTGCGGCGCTGATGAAACTTAAAATAACACGCCGGTCTTTTTGCATTTCGTAATAATACTCATAATGCCGGTAATCTGTCAATGCTTTTCATAACTTGACTTGTCGGTTATCCCGGTGTAATCTGTCGTTAATATGTTGAAAGCAATCATCCAGACATTGCGGCTTAATCACTGGGTAAAAAACCTATTTGTCTTTGCGCCGCTGGTGTTTGCCAAACGGTTATTTGACTTCAGTTCTTTTGCTCAGGCCGCGATAGGATTTATCTTGTTCTCGCTTGCCGCCAGCGCCGCCTATATCTTTAATGACATTTGTGATGTTGAAAACGATCGGCGACATCCAATCAAACGGTTGCGGCCTATTGCCGCAGGTAAACTAACGGTATCTATCGGCTTATGGTTGTTTTTAATACTCGGTCTGGTTTCCGGCAGTATCTCCTATATTGTCAAACCGTCTTTCGGGATGATTGTGACAGCCTACATAATACTCAATGTATTGTATTCCATTATCTTGAAGTATATTATTATTGCCGATGTCCTGGTAATTGCAACCGGATTTGTGTTGCGGGTCCTGGCCGGCGCACAGGTCGTCGCCGTGCCGGCATCTATATGGTTGATTGCCTGCACTGCCGCGATATCGTTATTACTGGCTGCGGGTAAACGTTTATATTCGCCGGAGAGTAAATCACCTGTCTTAAAATATTTACTGATGATGTTCATCGCGATTCCGACGGTGATATTATACGTGTCGTATACGATGGATGCGAAAACCATTAAGTTTTTCGGCACCAAATACCTGGTGCTGACCGTGCCGTTTGTGATTTACGGGATATTCAGATATCTTTCCCTCGTAATTAAGAAGAAAAATGGCGACGATCCGACCGAGATTCTGCTGTCGGATCTGCCTATGATGATTAATATCGTATTATGGATAATAATCTGTATCTTGATAATTTATGGCACCTGATTGAAACCACAGATGACAGGGTGTCCAAAAAGTGTCATTCTGAGGCGTGAGCCGAAGAATCTCTGCCGTGGAACCCGCATAAAACCGAGATTCTTCGCTTCGCTCAGAATGACAAATGGAACTTATTAGACAGCCTGATGAACACGGATATACACGGATAATCTGTGCAATCTGTGGCTATGTCTATGAAATCAAGAGTTGCGGTTATTAAAACAAGGCCTGAAACGGTATTGGATGATATAGACCGCCTGGCCCGTCTGTCCGGAATGGAAGAGGCGCTACCCAAGGATAAACCGGTTATCCTGAAAGATAATATCTCGTGGCATTTTCCGTTCCCCGGCGCCAATACTACGCCCTGGCAGATGGAAGGAACAATCAAGGCGCTGAAGAATGCCGGCTACAATGATATATCGGCCGTGCATAACGATACGGTGGTAACCAATCCGTTCAAAGGCGTTAAACTTAACCGACTCGGACCGGTCTATAAGAAATATCACATTCCGGAATTATATAATTTTAAGTCCGAGGATATTAAATGGGTGCGCTATGAACCGAAGGCAAAGATGCTGGTGCTGGATAAGATATTCCCGGATGGCATAATGATTCCTGAATATTTCATCGGCAAAAGCATTATCCACCTGCCCACTGTTAAGTGTCATATTTACACGACCACGACCGGCGCGATGAAGAATGCATTCGGTGGACTGCTTAATACCCGGCGGCATTATGCACACAGCGTTATTCACGAGACGTTAGTTGATTTGCTCCATATCCAGAAAGAGATTCACAGCGGAATATTTGCTGTAATGGACGGCACTATCTGCGGTAACGGCCCTGGACCACGCACAATAACACCTGTAGAAAAAGACTATATCCTGGCCAGCAGCGATAGCGTAGCCATAGATGCGGTTGCGGCCCGGATGATGGGTTTTGAGCCGATGGATATCAGGTACATCAGGTTGGCGCACGAGGCCGGATTGGGCACAGGCGTGTATGATGAGATAGAAGTGGTGGGCGAAGATGTCGGTAAGTTGAACTTCGGCTTCTGCGTGGGCGATAACCTGGCCAGCCGCTGCGGTAACGCCCTGTGGTTCGGCCCGCTTAAGATATTCCAGAAACTATTGTTCCAAACACCGCTGGTTTATCTCTTTGTCCTCGCTTCTTACTTCTACCACGACAAAATCTGGTGGCCGTTTAAGGGCAGGAAAATCAGGGAGCATATGCTGAATAACAGCAAGTGGGGCGAACTGTTTCTCTCGTATCCGGAGGCATAGATGTGGATTATAGTATACCGTGGAGCAAGACATCGCCGCCGATTAACGAGACCGTCGTATCTTTAATCTGTAGTGCATCGGACATTTTTATGATGCCGCGACCTTCCACAGGCGTTCTGGTATCTCTGCCGCCGATGACCTTCGGCGCGATAAAGATATAGACTTCGTCCACGAGATTGTTTGTTAATAGACTTGAATGTATCTCGCCGCCACCTTCGGCCAGAATCTTGTTTATGCCGAATGCGGCCAGTTGCTTCATAAGTTCTTTGATATTGACCTGATGACGACCGGCTGTTTTGACTATGATACAACCTTTTTTAAGCAGGTGCTCCATTTTAGTCCAGTATGCTGATTTTGATGTTGCAATATATGTTGGGATGGATTTTGCAGTTCTGACTATATTTGAACCCAGCGGTATCCTTCCTTTACTATCAATGATAATCCGGTTTAACTGGCGGCCCTTCCAGGTTACCAGCATCGGGTCGTCCTTGAGAACCGTGTGGATGCCGACCATAATGCCGTTAACCTTGGACCTGAGTTGATGTGCGAATGCGCGTGATTCGGGCGAAGAAATCCATTTGGAGTCACCGGTTACTGTTGCAATCTTGCCGTCCGCCGTCATCGCCCACTTGGCAATTACGTAAGGCAGTCCTTTTTGCTGTAATTTAAAGAAAGGTTTATTTATGTCTTTCGCTTCTTCGGCCAAAACTCCTTCAATTACTTTGATACCAGATTTTCTGATCAGTTTTATTCCTTTGCCCCGGACAAGCGGATTGGGGTCTCTGATAGCAATCACGACCCTTTTAATATCACTCTGGATTACGGCCGGCGTACAGGGCGGGGTCTTGCCGAAATGGGTACAGGGCTCTAACGTGAGATACATCGTGGCGCCTTTGAGTTGCTGATGGTCACGCACGGAGTTGATGGCGTTAATTTCAGCATGCGGCCCGCCGAAATATTTATGCCAGCCCTGACCGATTATCCGATTGTTCTTGACAATCACTGCACCGACCAAGGGATTGGGCTCAACATAGCCCTCGCCGCGCCGGGCTAAATCCAGCGCTAGGAACATATACTCTTTGTCATTCAACATTTTGTTTGCGCCTTTCTGATACCAGTTTTCTCTGCAATTCAAGTAGATAATTATTGCGTTTACTCTTAATAGCCGGCGGCACATCATCCTGCAGTTTCTCTGCCGCCGTGCCCGGACGGGACGAATACTTAAATACATATATCTTATAGAATTTTGCCTCTTTGATAAGATTTACCGTCTTCTGAAAGTTTTCCTCTGTCTCCCCGGGAAAGCCAACGATAAAATCGCTGATTATCCTGACATCCGGCAACAAATGATATGCCTTTGCAATAATATCAAGATATTGCCGGGCAGTGTATTTACGGTTCATCGCCTTGAGAATCCGGTCTGAGCCGGACTGGGCCGGCATCTGGAGTTCCCTCTTGATTTTGGGGAGGGCGCGCATAGTCTCCAGAAGTTCATCGTCAACAAAAGAAGGATGACAGGTCAGGAAACCGATAGATGAAAGCGCTTCTATCTCTGATAATTTCTTAAGCAACGATGACAAGTTTGGTTTATATGCCGTTACATTCTGGCCGAGCAGTGTAATTTCCTTGACGCCTTGTGAAACAAGCGTGACAATCTCATTAATAATCTCCTGCGGAGGGCGGCTGATTTCCTTACCGCGGACATAAGGGACGATGCAATAAGAACAGAAGTTATTACACCCGCGCATTACCTGAATATATGTGTGAGTGTTTCCATCTACAGCAGAACGATTAAATTCCTCGCCTTCCACTAATCCCTTTTCGTCTGTGCAGATAGCCGGCGATTTGGATTTCCTTGCCTGTTCTATAAGCGACACAATGGTTTGGTAGCGGTGCGGGCCGCAGACGATATCCAGATGCGGAATCCGTTCAACGGCTTTGGCCTTATCCTTTTGCGCCATACAGCCAATCAGCCCGAGAATCAGATGCGGTTTGGTTTGTTTTAGTTTCTTATATGACGACAATCGTGAATAGACCCGCTCCTCAGCGTGCTGGCGGACACTGCAGGTATTAAGCAGGATAACATCGGCATCCTTTTCAGTATCCACCAGTTTGTAATGGTGCTCCAGGAGACTGCCGGCTATCAACTCCGAATCCAGTTTATTCATCTGGCAGCCGAAGGTCTGGATAAATACTTTCCTGCCGTTTTCCATAGCCACCCCGCCGTAAGGGCGGGACTCCGTTCACACTACGCAGATTACACAGATTATCGGTAAAAGTCAAGGTTTGCGGTTAATACGAAAGCGGCGGAAGGTTATATTCCTTCACTACCTCACCTTTGTCGTTAAGAAAAGAGGCGGTAAGTGAAAGGCGATATGTTTTATCCTTGAGTTTGAAGCCAGAATAGAGAAAAATGTCAGTAAACACTAAACCGTCCGAATAAACTACACAGAAAGAACTATCCTGATTTGAAGACCTCTGTGATTTACTCTCTACAATTGTCTGACCACATGGCAAACTAGATAAAACAAATGATTTAATGAATAATTCTGTCATTATTGCATCTGTGCTTTTTGACAAAAATGCTCTAATCCTTAAATTATCACTATATTTTAGTGAAGCCATTTTTAACCGCAGATGATATTCTTCTGTTAGGTCATTTGAACCAGAGTAATAGGAAGGCAAAAAATTAATGATTTCCACCTGTGCCTTAAAGGTTTTATGCGTATGGCGATAAAACCATGTCGCTATTACGACAGTCAATAATAGGACGAATAATATATATTTTCTCATACTGTATCTATCGGTGTTCATCTGTGGTTAAAAGATAACTATAGTAAGACTCCAGTGTCATAATGGCAAATGCAGTGGAATAGACCCGTCCGCCCACGGTTGCCCAAGGGCCTTCCGGGTCCCAACTGCCGTCCGGTTCGCCGCCGTGACGCTGATGGTTTAAAAGTAATCCCTTCATTATCTTATTCCAATCGTCCCATTTATCGCCGCCGATGTTGGCTAATGCTAGTGAGCCGAAATACCAGTACCACTCATTCAGGATATCGTTTTCAATATACATAATATCCTTGGTTTCTCTGGGGAATTTATAGAGCGGAGACCAGACCGGCGGGTGCTTGGCGATGAATTCTGCCGCTTCCCGCTGGTAAGGATTATCAGGCGAAGCATCCAACAAGAATCTGGCCACAATGCCGGTGGCGGTGCTGTCATAACCGCCGAAGCATATCGGAATCTCGCAGATATGCGCAATCCGTCCGGTCTTCTGGTCGGTCAGAGCCGAGATATATCGTTTGGTTCTATCCATCTCATTCGGAGAAACTGTTAAATCAGTCTCAGAGGCAATCCTCAATGCCATTATATAAAATATAGATGGCCCGATATCAGACGGTTCCAGATAATATGACCAGCCGAAATCAGGCATTGGTGTATTCCGGGAATGGTCAAGCGCGGCCTGGGCCGGCGCCTTCAACGACTCATCACCGGTCATCGCGTATGCTTCTACCAGGCAGAGTGTTCCGATATTATGGTTGTAGCGCCGCACGATTGTATCGTTTGCCGGGTTATAGGGACTGCGAAATTTAGCAATATCAATAAAACCGTTCTTGTCCTGGCAGGACAGGATATACTGAATCCCTTTCTGAACAACCTCTTTATAAGCGCCATCTTTATGCGTGAATCCGGCGCCTAAAAATGACAGAACCGCCAGGCCAGTTACCGCCGGGTCAACGAACTCATCATCATTAACAAATCCGGGCAGCGGAAGTTTCTTGTGATACGGGTTATGTTTGGCGCAGTTCCAGGAACCGTTCCCTTCCTGATTTCGGGCCAGCCAACCAAGGCCACATTCTACTGCTATTTCTGTCTCATCATTTCCTCCTCGTTTCTTCAGCGCCTCGGTCTTTTGCGATCCAAATCGTGACGATAAAATATGCGGAATCACCGATGGCGGCTTTGCTGCCACGGGCATATCGTCCGGGCTTCCAACACAATGATGGTCAACGATGGCTCTTTCTATCAACCACTTGAGCGGCAGAACCTTTTCGGCATTTGCGTGATTGAGTAATGCCTTTCTGATAATGTTGTCTTCAAAATCTGATGTGTCAGAGAATTGTGAAATTAATTTATTAATAACTGTTTCGCGCACTAATGGAGAATTATCTCGCAACAAATCTACAAGAATATCGCCACTATCAGTTAATTTAGCAACTACAATCCGAATTTGCTCGTCAGGGTCTTTTAATAAATTATTGAGTGTAGATTGTAGAATACTGCTTGCAGGATTTTGGCTTAACGATTTGAGCGCCGCTAACCTGATTTGGGCATTAGGAAACTCAAGCATATCTCCAAGAAATTCTAATGACTCTTTGTTTGTGATATTGCTCAACGACTTGACAATTATACCCTCATAACGCTTGTCATCCGCCAGCGTAAATATCAATCGCACTGCCGGCAGGGAATTGAGCCGACCTAATTCTTCTACGGCTTGTTCCTGCTCGGATTGGTTGGGGCTATTGAGTTTGTCTATGAGCGTCCTGTCTATAGCGAATGTATTCACCGCAGAGACAGTCCACCCCGTTAGAAGCATCGCTAATAAATACCGACTCATTGCCCATTTTACCTGCCGTGAATGAAACCACTTTGTAAACCGCCTCACTGCTTCTAACGGGGCAAGCAGAACACAAAGAATAGTTTTTATGCTCATCGTTTTATGGGAGTGCTTGCGTATTGATAATAATAACGCCGATATCAATCAGCGTCTTAAAGATTATGCCGAATCCAATGAAAATAATCAATACCGGACTGATTACAGCAAGCGTCCGGAAGACCCGGCCGCCTTTAGTGAATTTATCCAGCAATGATGTACCCGTAACCATCAGAATGCCAATTGTAACCAGGACGCTGGCCAGCCCGACGCTGAAGGCCAGTATCAGAATCAATCCCCAGATAGTTTTATTCAGGCTAATAGCCATCAATAAAATTACTATGGCGGTAGGACAAGGCACCAATCCGCCGCTTATACCCAGACTCAGCAGATGCATTAGCGTCACCGGCTCCGTGTCACCGCCGATATGGTGCTCGTGATTATGCCCGTGATGGTGGTCGTGGTTATGCGATAATCCCTTCAGACGGCTGACAAATAGTGTCACCCCAATAACAATAACGATAATACCGGAAATGACGCCCAGATAAATGCTTAATTCAGATTGATGAATTCGGCCCGAAAGTTTATAGGCAATTATGCCGGCCAGGATAACGGTAAAAATATGGGTGAATGTAACGACCAGGCCGAGCAGGATTGCCTGTATTACTGAGCCGCGCCTGCCGACCAGATAAGCGGCGACAAGTGTCTTTCCGTGCCCGGGCGTCAGGGCGTGCCCGGCGCCGTAGAGAAACGAGATTATCAGCGCGGTAATGATGACGCCGAGCGAAAATGTTTCCGTCGCAAGAAATCCGCTCATTCCCTTCCGGGCTGAATCGGATGCGCCAGCCGGTCCGGTAAAACTTAATGGCGGCGGCGTTTTCTTAACGCCTGCTGAAACCAGCACCGGCTGATATGAAAACCGGACCCAATTGCCTTCAGCCGGTTTGAGATAAACCCCGCTCCGCAACCCCTGGATATGCCGAAAATCGTCCGGCGTCCAGTCAATATCAATCTCCTCGCTCTGGGCAACAAATATCTTGAGCAATATCTTTTTATCCAAAATATTGGTGACAAAGAACGATAACTGACGCGGTCCGCCTGACAGTTTCAGCCGGGTCGCATCAATCAGGAACTCAAAATTAATCTTAATCGGCACGGCTGAAGACTTCTCGGTAATGATGATGTCGGATTTGTTCAGGGTCAGGTCAATGTCCGTTGAGCCGCCGATTTCCGTGCCGATAGCCAACGCCAGCGCCGTGGGAATAACCTTTTTCTGTGTCTGTTTCAGGAAATCAAGTTTCTCTTCGGCCGAGATGATACCGTCGCTGTCAACGTCAATCCGCGGAAAATAATTGATGGACTCAATCGTGCCGATGGCAATCCAGTAATCCACATAAATCAGGTCTGGCCAGATTCCAATCTGGACGCTGTTGCCGATGCCTTCAACCTGCCGGTCGGTGATGTCGTGGGCGTTGACATCCAACGGATTCACCACAAAGACACAAAGGATACAAAGAGTGATAATAACCTTACCCATATTTATACTATAGCAAACGCCAGTTAATGGCCGCAATGATTATCATCAGCAACACTGCAACGATAAAACCCGTCATCTTCCGGCGGCACTGCCAGGCGGAGTATATGCCGAAAACCACACCGGCAATTATCAGGAACGTCAGGAAATACCACAACTTGGCCGGTTCAACCAGCGGGCCGGGCAGATAACCGGCCGTGCCAAACAGGTTCCAACGCCAGCCGAATGGGTCGGAAACCAGAGATACTATCTCGGTTGCCCGCAGGTTAAACAGTTTCAAGGTGTTTGCCAGATGGCAGCATAGCGCCACCGGCAACAGCAAATACGGCAGGACGTTGAATACCCGGCACAAAATATAAATACCGAACGCCGCTATAGTTACCGCGCCCAACACAATCGTAATAATCAAAATATGATGACCGGTTGCGCCTGTCCACAAACCTGTCCGGTCAATCATCTGCTGATAAACCGGGCTGAGCGCGGCGGCGCCGAATATGGACAGCGCCGCCATCAGCATAATCAAGATAGATTCGTCTGACTTGAAGTTGAGCGGACCCGTCAATTCCTTGTGCGGATAGCGCAGATTCAGCGCGATATTATCGTTCGGACAGGTCCGGATGCATTCGGTGCAAAGAATGCAATAGGTATTGTTGTCCATCAGCCCCGGATACTCAAAGACCGGGCAAGCCTGTCCCGTGTCATTTCCCCTGATGCAATCTTTGGTCCGGCATTGTTGGCAGGTATTTTTATCAGCGCTCCTTAGTTCCAGCGGGGCAATGATACTGTACAGTCCGCATATCGCGCCGACCGGGCAGCCGTAGCGGCAGAACGATTTGGCATCAAAGAACAAGACCGAAATCACGGTTAGCCCCAGGATTATCAGACACAGGTAGGCAATCAGCCGCGGATTATCCGTTACCCCGAAGGTGTATTCCAACCAGATAAGCAGGGCGAAAAACAGGATGGCCAGTGAGAAATCGCGAACCGCTTTCGGGTATTTCATCCCCAGCCGCCACCGTTTGGGCACAATCAAATCACTCAATGCATTCCAGGGACAGACTAAGCACCAAGTCTTGCCGCCGGTCAATACCAAAGCCGTAATAAACATCAACCAGGCCGCGCCGACCAGCCAGCCGCTGACATTACGGTAGCCGCTACCGAACAATCCGCTGAAGATTATCAGCAGGAATAATATTACAAACGGCAACTGGACTATCGTATTGAAATACGGCCTGCGGATAAAATCCTTTAGCCATTTTATCTTAAGGATATTCATCGGTGTCTGACTAATGCAGCCAGCGCAAATGATAAAACCATTACTATGCCCAACCCGGCCAGAAAGGCAATGCTGGGCGGCCGCGTGCCTATCTCCAACTCCATCAGAGTATCCGCCGGCGCCAGTCCAATGGCCGAATCGCTTATGGTTATCCGCCCGGTCAGCGGCGCATCATAAATATAGCGTAATGCCGCCACCCCATCCGCATCCGTTTCCACAACGCTGTCCGCCAGCACCCGCCCGCGCTCGTCAGCCAGAGTCACTCGCCTGGCGCCA
>JACQXL010000135.1 GCA_016208805.1 Planctomycetota bacterium
AAGGATGTGGCCATAACCATTATCGCCTGCCGGATATGCTCTGCGACCGGTAGTTGTGGTTCTGCCGGCCAAGTGATAGAGACCGCAAGCAAAGACGGCATCATCGTAGCGGCCGGCCAGGGGAGTTTGGCAATCAGCCGTCTTAAGCCGGCCGGCGGCAGGATATTGACCGCACAGGAATTTATTAACGGCTATCGGTTAAAGAAAGGAGACCGGTTTGCATAATCTTATCATCTGGCTGAATAATTTACTGCGGGGAAACCGGAAGAAGAAGTTTGCGCCGGCAGACGTGCTGGTAATGTTTTCGCACTGCCTGCAGAATTCGGATTGTCCGCAGAAGATAATCAAAGACCTGGCCGAATGCAAACGTTGCGGCAAGTGCGTGGTCAAAGATGTCCTGGAGTTAAGCGAGCGCTACAAGGTTCAGTGTTCCGTGGCTTCCGGCGGCCAGATGGCGCTGGCCAAATGCACTTCTGGTACGGTCAAGGCCATCGTGGCAATTGCTTGCGAGAAGGAACTTTCCGCCGGCATCAAAGGCATATACCCCAAGCCCGTGATTGCCGTGCCTAATACCCGCCCGTACGGCCCCTGCAAGGATTGCCTGGTGGATATCGGGGAACTGGAAAAATCAGTCAGGGATATGGTGGGAGATGCAGTTTAACCGTAATGGCTGATAAATAAACAGGGGCGACCATTTCTGGTCGTCCCTGTTTCAATTCAATCCGTTAAATCCGTTGTTTATTTGGTTATCCCGCCGCTTTCCGGTTTAGACTCGCCTGATTCAGCGCCGCCAATCGGAATAAATGAGATAGAAACCCGGCGGTTTTCGGACTTCTTGGCGCCCTTGGGCCGGTGTTGGCCAAAACTGCACAGGAACATCCGGCTGGAATCAACGCCCTGTTCTTCCAAGTAAAGTAGGACGCTCAAGGCCCGATAGGCGGCCAGTTCAAAGTTGGAACCGGTCGTCCAGCGGTCTTTGGTCCGGCTAATCGGGTCGGTATCGGTGTGGCTGTCTATCCGGATATACTGACCGGGTTCGCTCTTGATAATCTCGGCCAATTTATTCAAGGTTTCCTTGGCGCTTGATTTTATCTCTGCGCCGCCGGGCGAGAACAGGAAATCGCCTTTCATTTCGCCGCCGGTGGGGGTAAGTTCAAAACCCTCACCCAGTCCCTGTAATTTTTTGATAATGCTTTCCTTGAGGCGCAGAATTGTTTCCGCCTTGTTCCTGTCTTCCATTGACAACTTGTCTATATTGGCCTGGGCGAGTTTGAGTTCAAAACCAAGTTTCTGGTTATTCTGGTCCAGTTCCTGATTGGCCATCCCCAAACTCTTGGCGTGCTGGTCAAGGGTGGTGACATCGGTGTTGTATTTATCCTTGAGTTTGCGATGAGCGCCGGCTGAGACGCAGCCCTGTATCAAAAGACCGCCCCCGACTAATAATATCAGACCTTTTACTAATCCCTTTTTCATACCAGTTTTACTCCTTTCCGAAGCCCCCAACCCCGATTTCATCGGGGTTTGGAGGTCTTTAGATTATTATCGGCAATTTATTCTATATTCTTGTATTTATCTATGTCAACTTCGCTTTTATCTATAAATAAACTGATAATAACTGAACCGAGTTCCCGGCTGAGCCCGAGCGGGTATTTGCCCTTGCCGGTGGTAATCCGTATGACGTCGTTAAGGAATGCGCCGGCAAAGACGAGGAACAGGAAGGTCGCGCCCAAGAACGCGATAAAGATGGGCGGGGTGCGGTATTTCCGGGGCGGCAGCACGCCGGGCAGTAGTTCAAACGGTGCGGCTTCAGCCGCCGGCTGGAACCGACGCATACCGGTGCCGGTCTTGCCCTTGGGCTTTTCACCCGGCGCCTCGGCAACGGTATCCACGAACTCCTCGGCCACCGTATCCTTGATTTCATCAGCCACCGGCTCGGCGGCCGGCTCGGCCGATTCAATCAGTTCTTCCTTTAGGCCGGTGTCTTCATCAAGCGCTGGCACGGTGATATCGCTGTCCACAATCGGGATTTCCTCGGTGATGCCGATATTGCTGGTGGTTTCCTCCTCAATAAAGGTCTGGTCGTCCGCGCTGACCGGGATATCCATCTCGCCGGGCGGGAGAATCACGGTCGGTTCGGTTATTGACCCTTTCTTGATATTCTCTATGTCTTCCTTCTTGAACTTCATCCGGTCGCCTTCTTTGAAGGCCATCAGGGTGCCTTCAGAGACCATCTGCTTGAGTTCGTCTGCGGCTATCTCAAGTTTAGCCAGGGCCTCTTCAAAGGTATAGAAATCGTCTTGTTTCTTTGGCATAGTTTATTAGAGCCAGTTAGGACTTTTGACTCGCAGGGGCAAAAGGCCGTTACTGGCTCTTATCCCGACACTTCGTGTCGGGATTATCCGCCGCCTCCTTTGGGCTGGAGACTTTGCCTTATTTTATCTAATTCTTTCTTTATATCAGATGGGCTTGGGTCGTTTTTAGTAGATGGTCGGTCAGGAAAAGCAACCCCATCAGGGATGTTGAGGTCATAACCGATA
>JACQXL010000136.1 GCA_016208805.1 Planctomycetota bacterium
GGCCGTGACCAAGGCGTTAAAGAGCGCCTGGGAATGCGGCGAGCAGATTATCCACCGCGATATCAAGCCGTCCAACATTATGTTAGCCTTCCCGCCCCAGGTGCTGGCCTCCGGCAAACTGGTGATGAAAGAGGCCCGCATCAAGGTGATGGATTTCGGACTGGCCCGGCTGGCCCAGCGGACCGAGGACGCCGGACTGACCACGGAAGGGATGATAGTCGGCACGCCCAGATACATCTCGCCCGAGCAGGCGCTGGGCAAACCGGTTGATATCCGTTCCGATATCTATTCGCTGGGCATCGTCCTGTATGAGTTGACCACCGGCAAACTGTCCTTTGAGAGCGACAGCGCAATGGGCTACGTCCAGCAACGCATCTCGGCGATTGCGCCGCTACCCCGGCTGATTAACCCGCAGATTACGTCGGAACTGGAAACAGTGATACTGAAATGTATCCACAAATCACCGGAAGAACGTTACCGGACGCCGTCAGAATTGATGGAAGATTTGGAGTCATTACGGCTTAAGCGCCAGCCGCAACATTCCAAATCGGAGATCCCGACACGGGTGTCGGGACGCAAATGGCTTTTATTACTGCTGATGCTTGCCGTATTCGGTCTGGCCGGTGCGATTACCTTATCCCTTTGATTACGGCGTTCAGGTAAAGGTCTTTATCCAGAACCTGAGCGACCAGCCGCAGACGCGCGACCTGAAAGTGGAACTGGACTGGAAAGCCAGGACCTACTTCAAGACACGAACCATCACCCTGTCGCCGCGCAGTTCGGATACATTCGCCGTGGACTTTTACGAACCCACGGCCGGCGAGGAGTATTATACCTATAAGGTGCTGGTGCGGTAGTGATTAGTGGTTAGTGATTAGGTGTTAGTGCCCCTACGGGACCTACGGCCCACTAACACCTATTCACTATTCCCTATCCACTATTAATTTATTTACCATCATTTCTCTTGACAAGTTAATATTTAGTGCTATGGTTTAGGATATTGGCCAGCCGGACAGTCCCTACGGCTGAAGGAGATTAAAATCATGGGTGTTACTTATATTACAGGTCAGGTGAAAGGACCATCTGGTAAACAAGAAAGTGTAAAGTTTCTTATAGACAGTGGCGCAACCTACTCACTTCTACCCAAAGCGGTCTGGGAAGCAATTGGATTGATGCCTAAACGAAAAATGTCGTTCACACTGGCTGATGGTACCACAGTTGAAAGGGCAGTTGCGGAGGTATTTATTACCATCCCCCAGGGAGAAACTCATACGCCGGTGATTTTGGGCGAAGAAGGTGATGAAGCTTTGTTAGGTGTAGTAACCCTGGAAATTCTCGGACTCGTATTAAATCCTTTCAATCGGACGCTACATCCTATGCGCCTGTTGCTGTAAATATTTCCTGTGTAACACGTTCACGATAGAATTCTACGAACCCACGGCCGGCGAGGAGTATTATACCAATAAGGTACTGGTGCGGTAGTGATTAGTGGTTAGTGATTAGGTGTTAGCGCCCCTACGGGACCTACGGCCCACTAACACCTAATCACTACTGGTGAGGGGCAAGCCTGTCTGACCGGTAGCCAGTCGGGCAGGCAACGCCTCTCCGCCGTCCGATTACCCGCTCTTAAGGCATTACCGCAAGTTATCCCGATGAACATATCGTGATAATCTGGTAATCTGGGGACACAGAGGAATGGCACATACTTAAGGGGTAAACATCCCCTTATTGTCATTCTGAGCAAAGCGAATCCCGATGAAATATCGGGACAAGCACAAATAGAGACCCTTCGCGGAGTTTATCCTGAGGCGGCGGAGATTCTTCGGTCTGGCGCCGTTGTCGCCATCCCTCAGAATGACAATCGCCGAAGGGCTCAGGGTGACATTTTGGGCTTAAGTATGTGCCATTCGGGACTCTTCACTACCATTAACCCTGCAGGTCAGGGATAAACATAGATTGGTATTCGGGTATATCGCCTCCGATGCACGGGTAGCCGCAGGTTACCCTGTGGGTATGCAGTGAGTATCGCACGTCTATATACCATACGGTATTTTAGTGGGTAATAGCCTGGACGGACGATAACACACCCCTAAATCCCCTCTTGCGGAGCGAGGCTGTCCTGACTGGATGCGCTAAATGGTTCGTTATCTCATCATAAATGACCTGACTCCCACTACAGGGTGTACCTATCACCCACCAACCCTCATCTCACCGGATATTAACACCGGACATAGCCGATAATACCACCTGACCCGGCCTATATTATCCCTGCCGATACACCATATTATGCCCTGACATCCAATCTATTATCCGGTATGGCATAGGGTGTTATCCTGTAACCGGCAGGGTATTAGCCCTGTTCTATAACCATAATACCCGTAGTGAGTTAGGGTAATATGACTGCTGATAGGGGCTGATACAGGTCGCCACCCACCCCCCTACCCCCCGTCCCCCCCCCTACCAACCCTATACCACCCACATATCACCCCGCTACTACCACCATACCAACACCCGACCCACCCCATATCAGACACCAAGATTGAGGATACTACCCTGTGAGTAAGCCAATAACACCCCTGCTGGCTGAGGATATAGTGGCATACCTACACCCTACCCCATCTGTGCCTAATACCCATAAATCCCCCTGTGCCGACCTGTCTGCCGTCCCGTTCCGGACGGGACAGGCAGGGGCTTCGGCGGGCAGGTAGGGGTGAGTTTAGTCTATTCCCTCCGACACACCCCTACCCCTCTCAAGAGGGGAATTCCCACCCCCGACCCGCTTCAGGCGGGCATCTCTGGGTGCCTATGCATCCGTGTTTCTATACCCCTATTCCATACTCTGGGTAGTTACTCTTTTACGGTTCGTTACCTCATTTATAGTGAGCAGGCGAACTACCATAAATAGTGAGGGACGAACTTACTAATCCCCTATTAGTGGCATTGGTAGTAGATGGCGGGCGGGAGTAGTTTAAGAGGTATGAGAGGGTTAGTTAGAAGGATATAGGGTGTATATACCTATGACAGGGAACGGTTAGAGCGCCGTCCTACCCGAATTATTTAGATGAGTTTCGTTTCCAGTTGGCCAGGTTGGTCTTTAACTGTGCGGCCAGGGCCGAATCCGGCTCCAGTTTGAGCGCCGTTTCGGCATCGGCAATGGCGGATTTGATGTCGTTTTGCCGGGCATAGAGCAGTGCCCGGTTGTGATATACGTTCGGTCTGGTGGGTTCAAGCGCTATCGCCTTTGAGTAATCCTTGATGGCGCGGTCAATCTCGCCTTGCTCGGCATAAACCCCGGCCCGGTAGAAGTAGGCATCAGCATCTTTGGGGTTTAACGTGATTGCCTGACTGTAGTTGCTGATGGCGCGTTCGTAATCCTTTTTAGCATAATAAATAATGCCGCGGCTAATGTACGCCCTTTCATCATCCGGCCGGAGTTTTATGGCCTGGTTGTAATCCGAAAGCGCCTGGTCATACTCGTCTAACTGATAATAGACTATACCGCGATTTAGATAAACAGTGCTGAGGTCCATCCCCCGGGTGTAGAGCGCCCATTGGTCAGGCGCAAGTTGAATCACTTTAGTGTAGTCGGCGATGGCCGGCCGGTAATTCTTAATGGAGCGATAGGCCTCGCCCCGCTGATAATATGCCCAGAAAGTGTTCGGCTCAAGTTCTATGATTTTCGTATAATCGGCAATGGCGTTTTGATGCTCGCCCCTGTGAGAGTAGAGCCAGACCCGTTTGTCGTATACTTCAATATTTTTCGGGTCTAATTCCAATGCCCGCTGATATTCGGCCAGCGCCCTTTTATAATTGCCGGTTTTCCCGTAGACGGAACCCCGGCCGGAGTATGCCTCGGCTAATTCCGGGTTAAGTTCAATGGCCCGGTTATAATCGGTCATTGCTTGGGCGTATTGCATTTTAGAGGAATACGCATCGCCGCGGGCGCAGTAGTAATAGCCCTCAGACGGCTTTATTTCTATGGCTTTGTTGAAATCGGCATCGAAAAAGGCCACGCCGCGGCCGACGTAATTCCTGAAATCGGTCGGGTTTAATTCTATGGCCCGGTTGAAATCGGCTAAGGCCTTGAGCGGTTCGTTCTTTTGGCTATAAACATAACCGAGATTACTATAAGCCACATCGGCACCCGGATTCAACTCTATTGCCTTATTTAGAGCCACCAGGGCATTATCGCATTCTTCCAGTTTGTAATAAACCCAACCGAGGCCGGAATAGATGTCCCAGCGGTCCGGCTCTAATTCGGCCGCCCGGGCATAATCAGGTAATGCCTGTTTGTGTTGCTTTTTAATCTGGTAGTCAGTCCCGCGGCGATAGTATGCCCGGAAATCATCCGGACAAATCTCTATCGCCCTGGTATAATTTGCTATCGCCTCGTCATATTTTTCTTGTATGTCCATGACCATCCCCTTGGCAATATAGGCAATATGGCTTTGGGGGTCGTATTCAACGACTTTCTCAAAATCGCTGATGGCCTTTTCGGAATCCGCATAAACAAACAGCCAGCCGCGCTCGTAGTAAGAATAAGCCAGCGTCGGCGTGGCCTCAATGGCCCTGGTAAAATATTCGGCCGCGCCTTTATAATCGCCCTTATCCTTATAAACATAACCGATGGCCTGATATGCCTCGCCGAAGGTCGGGTCAATCCTGAGCGCTTCCTGGGCGATGCGGATTGTCTCATCCGGGTTTGATGCCGCCGCCTTCCGGTCCAGAACGGCCCTGGCCTGCGCCCTGATTTCGGCCTGGCGCTTGATGTCCTGCGCTTCTTTTTCGGCATCCTGTTTGGAACGGGTCAGACCATCCGACTGCGCCTTAATCTTTTTATCGCACTGCTCGCCTAAAATCTCCATCTCCACATCTGACGGGTCAAGCACGATGGCCTTGTTGGCCCATTCCAGTGCATCGTTATAATGTTCGGCCTCAAACTCGCTTTGCGCCTCGCGGCGGTATAGCTCTATCTCCTGCTGACGTTGGATAGAAAAGATTATCAATCCGATTGTTACAGCCAGCAATACGACGACCGCGGTCAGAACGGAAATGCTGACCATCTTATTCTTTTTCACCCGGCGCCAGGCCTTGGTGGCTAAGCCGAGCGGCGTGGCCGAGATGGCCTCGCCGTCCAGATAATGGCGTAAATCATTGGCCAATTCGCCGGCGGTCTGATACCGGTTGGCCGGCTCTTTCTCCAGGCACTTGATACATATCGTTTCTAAATCCTGGTTGATGCTGGCTAAAACCTTCCGGGGCGGGGTCGGGTCGGCATTGACCACGCTATCCAGTATCTCATATATCTCGCCGGTCTTAAACGGCGTCTGGCCGGTCAGGGCGTGATAGAGCGTGGCGCCCAGAGAGAATATGTCGCTGCGCGGGCCGATTCTGGCTTTATCGCCTTTGGCCTGCTCCGGCGACATATATGAGGGCGTGCCCAGTATCGTCCCGCTCAAGGTCAGCGAATGCCCTACTTTAGCGCTGCTCAACTCCTTGGCCAGCCCGAAATCGGTCAGATACGTATTGCCGTTTCGGTCTATCAGAATATTGGATGGTTTGATATCGCGGTGGATGATGCCTTCCTGATGGGCGTAATCAACGGCCAGGGCAATCTGGTAAAACATCTCGGCTGTCCGGCGCGGGGTCAGATGATTATCCTTATCTTTGAGCAAGCCGTCAAGCGATGGGCCTTCAATATAGTCCATTGTCAGGTAGTAATACTTTTCAAATACGCCGAAATCATAGACCGTGATGATATTGGGGTGTTTGAGTTTGGCCGTGGCGCGGGCCTCGCGCATAAAACGCTGGATGGATTCTTCGTCTTCCAGCACCACAATCTTGACCGCCACCTGGCGGTTGAGGACAGTGTCGTAAGCCAGATAGACCGCGCCCATACCGCCCTGGCCGAGTTTACGCGCCAGATTATATTTTCCGAAGGGCTTAAGCGCCACCTCATCCCCCGCCATAAGCGGCGGGGTCTCCACCGATTTGAGTTGGGACAACCAGGGCTTAACGCCGGGGTGGTCAGCCAGTTGGTCGCGCAGTTGCGCCACCTCCGGGCTGTTCCACCACGCCTTGAAGTGCTCGGCCGATTTGAATTCAGGCAGTTTTATGGTCCGGTCTGACATAATTATACTTGGGCTGTTAGACCCAGTCCCGACACTTCGTGTCGGGACTGGTGAGTTACAGCCCAGTATAGTCGGCCCGTACGGGCCGCACTATTGCGCATACTATAACTTAAGAATTGGAAATAGCAAGAAAATTGACCACAGGATAATCGGATACCGGAAATACTGTTTTCGTTGACACGGCTTAGCCGGGTGATATACTCTGGCCGATATGGCGCAAGAGCATCGTCAGCATAAGCGATATTGGGTCAAGGGATTAAAGGGCAGGTTGCGGGAGCGTTATTTTCTGGGTCTATTAAGCCGACCGACTTTGTCCGAATATCCCTGTATGGACATCTCCGAAGGCGGGCTCCAATTCGTCAGTAAGAAGTCCTTCAAGCCCAAAGAGAACATCCTATTGGATATCTCCGCTCCGCTGACCCGGGAGACCCCAATTCGGGCCAAGGCCAGGGTGGCCTGGTCGCGGCTGTCACAGGAATTCGGGCTTTATCTAATCGGCGCCAGATTTATTTCCATTCCGCGCGCCAGACGCTCTGAATTCAGGATAATGATAGAACGAGGCGGCGAGGACGAGGAACGAGTCGGCAAGCATATCCGAATTAAGATAATAAAAGAATTGCTATAGTCAAACCTGTTGATGAGCATCAAGTTGAAGTTCTGCGGCGGCACCCGGACCGTGACCGGCTCTATGCACCTGCTCAAGGCCGGTCAGAGCCAGGTGCTGATTGACGGCGGGCTGTTCCAGGGACGCCGTGATGAGTTCTACCGCATCAACACCGCATTGCCGTTTAACCTGCCGGACATAAATGCCCTGCTCCTTTCGCACGCCCACATAGACCATAGCGGCAATATCCCGAATTTAGTCAAACAGGGTTTGAAGTCCCCTATCTATGCGACCTCGGCTACGGTTGATTTGTGCGGGCTGATGCTGCCGGACAGCGGGCATATCCAGGAGGAAGATATCAGGTTTGTTAATAAGATTAATAAGCGCAAAGGATTACCCGCCCGCGAGCCGCTCTATACCGAACAGGATGCGCTCAACTCGCTGACGCACTTCCGTCCGTTTGATTATCACCAGACGTTCCAACCCGCACCGGAAATCAGCGCGACCTTTTATGAGGCCGGACACGTCCTTGGCGCGGCCATCACCGTGCTGGATATAAAAGGGAACACTCACCCGATTCGGCTGGTCTATGCGGTGGACCTGGGCCGGAATAACCTGCCGCTGTTGCGCGACCCGGAAATCATCAAGAATATTGATTACCTGATTATAGAAAGCACCTACGGCAATAAGGAACACGAACCGATAGAGACGGCCAAGGGCCGTCTGACAGACACGGTCAGCCGCACGATTAGACGCGGCGGCAAGGTGATTATCCCGTCATTTGCCTTTGAGCGCACCCAGGAGGTGGTCTATTTCCTGACTGAACTGATTCGCAAGCAGAAAATACCGCAGGTGCCGATATATGTGGATAGTCCGCTGGCCACGGACATCACGATGGTCTTCCAGCAGAACATCAAGTATCTTGACGAGAAGACGCAGAACCAGATGCGCCGGCAACTTGACCCGTTCGGGTTTGAATATATCAAATACATCAGGTCAAAGGACGAGTCGCAGATGTTAAATGACGACCGGCGGCCGATGATAATCATTTCGGCCTCGGGGATGTGCGAGGCCGGGCGCATTCTGCATCACCTCAAGAACAACATAGCCAACCCCGCTAATACCATCCTGATAGTCGGCTATATGGCCCAGAATACGTTGGGCAAGAAGATTGTGGATAAACAGCCGGTGGTGAAGATATTCGGCGAGGAGCACCAGTTAAAGGCCGAAGTGGTTAAGATTAACGCCTTCAGCGCACACGCCGACCGCAATGAACTGTTAGACTATATCCGCAAATCCAATTCAACCATCAAACGAATCTTCCTGGTGCACGGCGATGACGAGCAGTCTCAACCGTTCGTGGAGCAACTAACCAACGCCGGCTACAAGCCATACCTGCCGCAGAAGAATGAGGAAGTGGTCATCGGGTAATGCCTAATGACTAATGACGAATTTCCACTTCCTTTTCAAGAATATAATCAAGCCGACGATAAACAAAGGTTCTATGCCGAGAAGGCCGCAGAGATGTCTGTCTCGTGTTCCGCACGTGCCGACGGTATTGGCGATATTGAC
>JACQXL010000137.1 GCA_016208805.1 Planctomycetota bacterium
AACTTCATCTGTGCTAATCTGTGGCACTAATGGTCTGGTCGGCACGCTGAACGACAATTTGGCCGGTGTTACTGCCCCGTCCTGCAATTTGGAATTTGTAATCTGCAATGGACCAATCTTGTCGCTTGTGACCGCGCCGGCGGCGAGTTTTTCCGCAGAAATACTTCCGGCTGCCAATTTAGAACTGCCGACTGCCCCGTCTGCTATCTTGACGCTTGTAACTGCCCCATCGGCAATCTCGCCGGCGGCCACAGGGGGTGTAATCGGCCTGGCCACAGACGGCGGTGTAAATGATAACTTCGCTTGGGTGATGGAGCCGTTGGCTATTTTATCGGTGGTGACTGCCCCGGCCTGCAATTGGCTGACGCCTACTGCGCCCACGCCTATTTTCGGCATAGTTACGCTGGCATCGCGCAGTTTCGGCGTGAGTATCTGTCCGTCTCCGATTTTATCGCCGGTGATGGAGCCGTCGGCTATTTTCGGTCCGGTAACCGCCCCGTTCTGCAATTTGGAATTTGTAATCTGTAATTCCCCAATCTTGGTGGTGGTCACGGAGTTATCCTGCAATTTTGGGCCGGTTATCTGTCCATCGCCGATTTTGTCACGGCCAACCGCGCCGGGGGCAATCTTGGCCGCAGTGACACAACCGTCCCGCAGGTCAGGTGTATTTACCTCCAGGTCGGCGATTTTGGCCGTGGTCACGGCGCGGTCCGCTATTTTGTCGGCGGTGACTGCGTTTTGGGCGATGCGTCCGGCGTCAATTGCGCCCAAGGCGATTTTGGCCGTGGTCACCGCACCGTTATCAATATGCTCGGTCTTTACTTCTAATGGTTTTAATGGCATAAAAACCTCCTGATGCGAGATACGAGATTCGGGATACACGTATCTCGTATCGCACATCCCGTATCGCACATCTCGTATCTCGTTTATTTAATCCTAATATCCGGTCTTGCGAGTGACGGTTACCTGAATCGGTTCCGAGAACTGCCCGACAGTATTATCGCCGATTCTGTAAATGGCTTTGTAGTCCCAGACCGCGGTAGTCACGCCGGCCGGCACCGGAAATGTATCCAGATAATCCGGCTGGGTATCGGTGGCCAAGAAGACAAATCCCAACCCGTCTTTGCGGTCAACATAGATGTCCAGCACATCAGCCGCCGGGCCTTTTTTCCAGATAATCAACGGACGTCCGGAATCCAGACGGTAGTTGAGAACCGGCTTCATATTGGGGATATCAATAACCTGCTCGTCGCCGACGATGCCCATATCCTCGCCCATGGCCTCCTTATAAGCCGGATGCCTCTTCATCCGTACGGCCAGATTGCTGATGCGGGTAAAAATACCATCGTTGACTAATGTGGGCGCCGGAGCCAGGGGCGGGGCAACCGGAAACGCGCCGGGCGCGCTGTCCGGGCCGTCCCGGAGCGCGTTCTTATAGTTGGAAATATTCTGCTTGTGTGTCTTGAACGCTTCATGGGCATCCATAGTATAGTTGAACATCGCCGCATCGTTGGCCGCCGAGGTCACCTCAGCCGGAGTAACGCCCAATATCGCGGCATAGATGGGCAGTTTCAGGGCGAAATTGTCCAGGAAATCCGCCTTGGCCTGGTCGCCGTCAGGTATAAAAGGTCTTTTCATAAAACGCCTCCATTTAGGGGCTGTTAGTCATCCCCCGATACCAATCGGGGGAGGGCGTTACAGCCACTTATCCCGCCGAATGGCGGGGTTCCGCCCATTTTAGGGCTTTTTAGGTTATTACACGGTTGGTCAGTCATTAACCAGCCCTGGTCAGTCATTAACCAGCCCTGGTCAGTCATCAACCAGTCCTGGTCAGTCATCAACCAGTCCTGGTCAGTCGTCAACCAGCCCTGGTCAGTCGTCAACCAGCACTGGTCAGTCATCAACCAGCACTGGTCAGTCATTAACCAGCCCTGGTCAGTCATTAACCAGTCCTGGTCAGTCATTAACCAGCCCTGGTCAGTCATTAACCAGTCCTGGTCAACCATCCACCAGCCCTGGTCAATCGTCCGGCAGGACGACCAAATCACCTCCTTTCCTTACCGAAAACTTGTGGCGTCCTGGAAGATTGGGTTATCTTGGCATCAATCCGTTCCAGCAGGTCATTAAGTTTAAACGGTTTAGGGATGAAATCCGCGCCCAGAGAAAATATCTCATCTCTATCCTGACCGGTAGCCGAACCGCTCATAACGATAATAGGCAAAGCCGGGTATAATGTTTTTCCCTGCCGGGCCAGTTCCAGACCGGTCATTTCAGGCATGTCCAGGTCTGTCAACAATAGGCCGAAGGCGGTGTGTTTATTTTTAAGACAATCCAGAGCCTCTTTACCGTTGTTAAAACAAATCACCTGATACTTAGTATTGCCTAAAAAATACTTCAGCATCTGACAAATCGCAGGCTCATCATCCACAATCATTATGGTTGTCATATAACCCCTTTTTTTCAGCCTCAAGCCTCAATGTTTTCTCTTTTCTTGACGATAGCATTTTATTAATTCTTGGCAAGCAATATACAGAAGATTTTCAGGGTATTTTACCTAAATAAAATCAGGGTTAAAATTACCCGCAAAGCATGTAATTATCGGGTAAGATGTTAGAAAGGACTGTTATATGTCAGATACAGATAAACTGGCGCAGTTATTAGGCGAGCATATCAGGGCTGTGCGCAGGAAAATGCGAATGAAGCAAGCCGGCTTCGCTCATCTGGTGGGAACATCAGAAGACACCATCGGATTGATTGAGCGGGGTAAAATCCTGCCCCGGCTGGAGACTCTTTATAAAATATCGGTTAGTTTGAATATCCCCCTGCCCAAATTACTCGACTTCGGAAAGGATATCACTCCAAAAAACGCAAAATCCACCGGCGGTGCGCTTTCGTCGCTCAACCTCTATCTTAAAACCAAATCTCCGAAACAGGTCCGGATAATTCACGACATCGCGCAGAATATCTTTGATACTCCGGCAGTTTGACCCAGCCCTTCTCGCCAGAAGGGCGGGGGAATTACTGCCGGGTATAGTGGGCCGCAACTTCACAGGCGGCCCATCTATGAAAAAAGCATAACCAGTTTAGTGGCGGAGTAGGCAATCAATCCACAGCACGGGAAGGTGAGAATCCAGGCCATAACCATCTGTTTACCCACGCCCCAACGCACGGCCGAAAGCCGCCGGGTTGCGCCCACGCCCATTATGGCAGTGTTAATCGTGTGGGTGGTGGAGAGCGGGATGCCCAGCCGCGAGGCCAGTTCTATAGTCACGGCCGCTCCGGTCTCGGCCGCAAAGCCGTTGACCGGTTCCAGTTTGGTCATCTTGAAGCCCATCGTATTTATAATCTTCCAGCCGCCGAAGGCCGGGCCTAACGCCAGCGGCGTGGCGCAGAGAATGATTATCCAGAACGGCACCTGGAACCCTTTGTCCATGAACACCTCGCGCGGTATC
>JACQXL010000138.1 GCA_016208805.1 Planctomycetota bacterium
CCGTCCTGCTGGTCAATGTCTCACAATGGGAAATCTTTATGCACTTCAGCGCATTCTATAATACGCCCAGGGCAATGGTGTTGGCCGTGCCGCTGGTGTTGACCTCGCTGATACTGGTCTATCTCTGGTATAAATTATTCAGCCACCGTCCGCTGACCACCATCGGCTCGGCCACCGAATTGGAGCGTAAAGTACGGTCGTCATCATCTTTAGTCCGTTGGCTGGCGTTCGGGCTTCTGGCCGGACTGCTTCTCTTATCCGTGGTCCTGCCGCTGGTAACCTTTATCATCCAGATTCCGCATTGGGGTGTTGTCTTCAAGACATTGCTTCTGGTCAAGGAGCAGTTAATCAACAGTTTCTGGGTGGCGATTGTGGCCAGTCTGGTGCTGGTGTTCCTGGGTATATGGCTTGGCCGTCGCACATCGCCTTCTATTATTCTGGCCGCGATGCTCCCGCTGATACTGCCGGCCGCGGCCTTGGGTATCGGGCTTATCCGGGTCTATAACCACGGCGGGCTATTGGGTGAGATTTATCAGTCATCGCTTATCAGTATCATTGCCTGTGTGACGCGGTTTATGGTCATTCCGCTGGTGATAATATCTGTCGCCTACCAGAACCTTGACCCGACGCTGATTCAGGCAGCGGATGTCTTCGGCGCGCCGTGGTACAAGAAGTACGGCCGGATTATCCTGCCGCTGTTGCGCCGGCCGATACTGGTCAGCGCGGTTATTTGTTTTATATTGACGCTGTCCGAATTAGGAGTAACTATTATGGTCAACCCGCCCGGATTTATCACGTTGCCGGTGCGGATATTTTCGTTATATCACTTTGGGGCCGATGACCAGGTTGCATCGCTTTGCCTGATTATGTCCGCGCTGGTGATAGGGTGCTATGGCACTGTGTCAGGAGTCCCAGCGGGACGACGAAGCAATCTAATGAATAAAAACTATTATGTCTACATTATGACTAATAAGACCAACTCGGTTTTATACACAGGAGTTACCAATGATTTAATAAGGAGGATTTATGAGCATAAGGAGAAGATGGTAAAAGGATTCACGACTAAATACAATATCAATAAATTGGTCTATTATGAAATATTTGAACATCCTGAAGATGCCATTATGCGGGAAAAACAAATAAAGGGTGGTTCTCGGGCTAAAAAGATAGAATTGATTAATAGGGTGAATTGTAGATGGAGCGATTTATACAGTAATTTGTGATGAGATTGCTTCGTCCCCCCGCCCGTACGGGCGGAGGACTCGCAATGACAGTTTACGGGGGTTATGGAAATAAAGTTTAACCAAATCTCCAAGCATTACGGCAGCACTGTCGTCCTTGACAACCTCTCGTTCACGGTTAATGCGGGTGAACTGGTCTGTTTCCTCGGGCCGTCCGGGTGCGGCAAGACCACTCTGTTGATGCTCCTGACCGGTCTGATTGCGCCTGACATTGGCGAGATATATCTCGATGGCCGGCTGGTTTCGGATAGCAAGGTTCTTCTTCCGCCCAAGGAGCGCCGTATCGGGATGGTCTTCCAGACGCTGGCGCTCTGGCCGCATATGACCGTAAAGGAGAACCTCGGATTCGTCCTCGGTTCTGGTAAAGACGACAACCTGATTAGCGAATATCTCAAGATGATGAATATTGACCGTTATGCGGACAGATACCCGTCGCAGATATCCGAAGGCGAGCGCCAGCGGCTGGCCCTGGTCCGGGCGCTGATTATCAAACCGCGCATATTGCTGATGGATGAGCCGATGAGCAACCTGGACCGTCCGCTCAAACTGAAACTGATTGCCGAGGTTAAGCGCCTGCATAAAGAGTTCGGCACGACTACCATCTGCGTTACGCACGACCAGGAGGAGGCGCAACTTCTGGCCGACCGGATTGCCGTGATGAAGCAGGGCCGGATTATCCAGATGGATACGTTTGAGAATATTCGCAATCGGCCTGCTGACGAATTCGTGGAATCGTTTTTCGCGCCGATAAATGTTGACAAAAGCAAATGAATATGGTATTATAATGAGTGATGAGTGTTATATGAGACATAAATTACTTGTTCTAATGGGTCTGCTCTGTCTGTGCATAATCATTCCGCCGGCGGATGCTAAACCTGTAAGTTTATCCATTAATCCCTGTCTGAAGGTGGGCATCCCGGTCGGCACGCCGATGGACTGGGTGCACACCAAGACGCCCAAACAGGTTACCACCGGTCATCCGTCCTATGTGATAACTGTGATAACCGAGGCGCCCAAAGCGGCCGCGCCGGTTTCGCCGACTGCCCAGGCGTCTGTCTCACCGACCGAGACCGCGCCCGTCTCGCCCACCGGCAAGACCGCAGTCAGTCCCGAACTTATGCGGGGCAAGACCGAACTCACCCGCCCGGTCAAACTGGATATGCTCACCAGGAGCGTCCAGATAGTCAAGACCTTTACCGTGCCGTTTGACCCCTTTGCCATGGAGAACACCGCCTCGCGCGATATGTCACAACACATTCCCTGGGTTGACCAGGCAGAGAGTTTCTCGCCGAAGTTAGACCCGAACACCAGGCAGATGTTAAAAATAGCCATCGTGCGCATCATTCTTTATCCTGATTTTAATCCTGAATCGCAATTAGCGCATTATTTTATAGAACTTGGCCAGGTGGGCTTGTATGCGGCGCAGGTCGGTATGGTGGCCGGAACGCTCTGGGGCGGTTATGTCAACTACCGGACTGACCAAAGCTGGCCGGCCGGCCACGCCAACCAACTGGGCGCCTATGTCAAAAGCGCAATTGGCCCGGCCGCGCCACAGCCGCCGCCGGCCGCCGAGCCCGGCGCGACCCCGTTTGAGACGATGGTCCGCCGCCTGATAGTTGAGGAACTGGGCAAGGACTACTACCACGGCACCAACCCCAATTTTGCCAGATGCCTGCGCGCCCTGGGCGATGCGGCCGCGCCCGATGTGATTGAGGCATCGCTCAAAAGCAAGCACTCGCTTATCAAACGCAACGCCGTCTCTATGTTGCGCAACTATAACTCGCCCGAGGCGCTCAACGCACTCCTTGAGAATATGAAAGGCAAGGACGCCGTCTGCAGGAATAGGGCGCTGACCATACTGGTCAAATCGGAACTTGTCCAGAATAATAAAGAAGCCATGACCGCAGTCCTTAACTTTCTGGTTGACCTGTTAAAGGGGATAACCAAAAGCGAGGAAGGCGATAAGGCGGAGTCCCCGAGGGACGGAGTCCCGCCGGAGGGCGGGAACAAAGAAAAAAACAAAGGCGCTGACAAGGATAAGGAAAAACCCAAAGCCAAGGACAAATTCCTGCCGGCCTATGCGGCCTATAACTTGGGTTGCTTGGGCGACCCGCGGGCTGTTGAGCCGCTCATAGAATACTACAGGTCCGACCCCAACGACAAGGATATGCTCTGGGCCGTGCCGGTCGCGCTCGGCCGGATTGCCCATAAGGACGATGACGTCGTCAAGGCGCTTAAAGAGATTGTCGCCAAGAAGCGGCCGATCAGCGCCACGATGGCCAAACTGGCACTGGCCGCCCTGGGCGATAAGGAGGCGTTTGAGGGACTTCATATCAAATCGCCCAAACCATTATCTAAACTGGAGGTGCAGACCTACTATTTCGCGGCCGAAGTCCTGGCCCATCTGGCCGACCCAGTCATCAATCCCAAGGACTACAAGACCTACGAGACGATGCTCTTTGATATCATCAAGGACGTCAACAGCGACATCCAACTCCGGCTCTATGTCTTCCAGTATCTCAATATCAACAAGTCAATGCTGGCCGACCTGAAGAACATCATCACGGACAAGAAAGTCCCGCCCATCCTCCAGGCCTATGCGTTGTATAAATTGGTTGTCTTTGACGAGCAGGCCGCCATCAAATCGGCCGAGGGGCTGGTCCAGGAGTTTCTGGACAACCCCAAGGATGTGGAAAAGCAGGTGGGCGGCGGGTTTGACACGGTTACCGCGATGCGGGTCCTGGGCGCCTTTGAGAAAAGCAAGGATTCAACCCTGAAAAAGGTGATTGATAAAATTATCGCCTCGCCCAAGAAGGACGAGGCCTACGACCCGAACAACCCCACGGTCGCCACGGCCGCGCCGCTGGCCGATACGGCCATACTGGAACTCGGCTGTATCCATACCAAGGAGGCCGAGGAGTATCTCGTCAAGAAACTGCGCGATGTCGCCTTCCCGTATCGCGACCGGATTGCCCTGGCACTGGCCAAAAGTGTCGGCTCCAAAGACGTGCTCAACTCGCTGGCCAAGATACTGGAGGCGCCGGATAACGAACTCAATCGCATCGGCGCCGGCTGGCTCAGATTTGTCGCTTATACCACCCTGCTCAAACTCAAACCGCCGCCCAAGGAACAGGAAGCCGACTACACCTGCGACTGGATATTTGACGAACCCAAGGTGCGGGAAAAGTCCGTCAAACAGTGGCAACAGTGGATTACACAATGAGAAATTCCCAATTCCAATATCCAAATTACAAATAATACCAAAACTCCAATAACTGAATGACCGAAACGGCTTGAACATTAGGAATTTGGTGATTGGAAGTTATTTGGAATTTGGTGCTTGGTCATTGGAATTTAAGAAACTATGCGCTATCTTATTCTTATTCTGGTTATCCTTGCCTGCCTTCTGGCTTTCTCCCTCGTCTTCGGCCGTTCTATGGCTAATGAATACTCATCACTTGATGAACTGCCCTTATGCGTCAGCAGTGGTCGTTATGCGGAACTCCTGCGCAAATACATCAAACTGGAATTACGGTTGACCGAAGGCCATCTCTATATAGATATATCCAACCTCGCGGATAAACACTATATCCCGGCCGAGGAGCCGCACCGGGCCGTGGTCTGCTATATTGAGTTCTTAGACGAAAAG
>JACQXL010000036.1:0-1358 GCA_016208805.1 Planctomycetota bacterium
TCATGAAGATTCAATAACGACCCCTACCGTTATCGCTGGTCTCATCTGGCTGGCCAAGCACCAGAACCCGGATGGTTCCTGGGGCGCTAGGTCGTTTGCCAATCAATGCAAAGACACTATCTGCTCTGGTGCAGGCGATGGAGATTATGACATCGGCCTGAGCGGGCTGGCGCTTCTGGCATTCCTAGGCGCCGGTTATACGCCTTCATCCAGAGATACCTATGAGGGTTGTGATTTCGGTGAGGTAGTTCGTAAGGCATCACTGTATTTAATCACCATCCAGGATGCGCAGGGCGTTTTCGGCGGCGTTCGCCCGGGTAAATTTATGTATAACCAGGCCATTGCGACCTATGCGATTACCGACCTCTACAGCCAACTCAAAAACACCGTCTCGGAAGTACAGTTCAAAGAACCGGCCCAGCGGGCCATAGATTATCTGGTCAGCGTCCGGACGCCCGGCAAGGCCTGGCGCTACCAGCCGAACGATGACAGAGACAATGATACCTCGGTAACCGGCTGGGTGGCAATGGCGCTCAAGTCCGCCGAGGCCGCTGAACTTAACGTCCCGCCCAGGGTATTTGCAGATATAAAGACGTTCTACGACAGCGTCACCGACCCTTCATACGGACGGGTCGGCTACACCGGACTCGGCACGGTTGCGCTGAAAGGCGGCGAGGAAAACCTGAATCCGGTATTCCAGCCCTCGCTCACCGCCATCGGCATTATGACCCGCATCTTTATGGTTCGGCTGTTTGAACAAAGTGAATTACAGCCGACCATAGTTGGCAGTAATTCGCTACGCTCAAACTGCCACACTATTGACCACAAGGCATCTGATGCAACACTCAAGAACGGCGTGCAACTGATTCTGTCATCACTGCCGACCTGGGACACCAGCCGGCTGGGAATAATTGATTACTATTACTGGTTCTACGGCTCGTATTGCCTGAACCAGTATGACGGCCCGAATGGTCCGGCATGGAAGACCTGGAATGAGAGGATGAAATCGGTTCTGATTAGTAACCAGAAAGGAAAAACGGACGGTTGTGCCAGCGGCAGTTGGGACCCGATAGACCGCTGGGGCGATGAGGGCGGCCGGGTCTATGCCACGGCTATCAATGTCCTGACCCTGGAGGTCTATTACAGGTTAAGGATTGTAATCCGGGATAAGGATGTGGCCGCGGTTAAGTAAAATGAACTACAGACCCGCCTTCGCCCGTACGGGCTACGGCGAGGTCTAAGACCCAGTAACATCCCGAACCGCCTTCGGGCGGCACCGTGACTAACTGGCTCTAAGAAAAGGAGGTGATTTGAAACCGTAAAGTGGATGATTTTCCTAAGAGTCGCAGGTATATACC
>JACQXL010000036.1:1363-1976 GCA_016208805.1 Planctomycetota bacterium
AGGTATATACCGCCAAGCCGGAGGTATATACCGGTAAGCCGGAGGTATATACCTACAAGGCGGGATAATAAATCCCCCTCTTGTCCCCCTTTTGTCCGCCAAAGGCGGATCCGCCTCAGGAGGATAAAGGGGGAAGAAGGGGGATTAGAAAAGGATGCATAAAATGTATAATAAATATATAGAGAAATGGCGGGGAATGAAAGAATTGGCCTTAGTGGTAATTACAACGGGTTCAATGGTTATGGCGGCGGACGATGAGATTGTGGTCACGGCCAGCCGGCGCGAGGCAAAGGTCTTTGACTCGCCTTACACCATATCGGTCATAGACTCAGAAGAAATTCAGTCACGCCAGATGTCCCGGACCACACCCGATATCCTGTCCGAAGAACCGGCCGTGATGCTCCAGAAAACAAGTATGGGCCAGGGTTCGCCGTACCTGCGGGGTTTTACAGGTTTCCGGAATGTCTTCCTGATAGACGGTATCCGGCTCAATAATTCCACATTCCGCGAAGGCCCCAACCAATACTGGAACACGGTTGACCCATTCACGATACAGCGGTTAGAGATAGTCAAAGGCCCGGCCTCGGTATTGTACGGCAGTGACGCCATCGGC
>JACQXL010000036.1:2004-7630 GCA_016208805.1 Planctomycetota bacterium
GCCATCGGCGGCGGGGTTAATGTGATTAGCCGCAATGGGCGGACGGAAAAATCTGATTTGTTGGAACCGCGTTTATATTACCGGTACGTCAGCGCTAATGCGTCAGGCGTCGCCCGCGCCGAGGTAAAAGGAAATACTATAGGCCTTAACTATATTGTCGGCGGCTCGCTTAAGGATTTCAACGACCTCAACGGCGGTCGTCAGGTTGGTCTTCAGCCCAAAACCGAATACAAAGACGACAGCGACGATTTACGCGCTCAGTACCTGCTCTCAAATAATTCCACGCTCACCATTGCCCATCAGAATGTCCGGCAGGACAATGCCTGGCGGACGCACCGAACCATCTACGGTATTTCCTGGCAAAATACCACGGTCGGCACTGACCGTGAATTGTTCTACGACCAGAACCGGCAACTGACTTACGCCCAGTATGAGCATAACGGGCTGTTCTCGTTCTCCGAGAAGTTAAAGGCCAGCGTTTCATATCAGGTCCAGTCCGAGGACGAGGTGCGGGTGCGCAGTAACGGCAATATCAACCGTCAGGGCTTTGATGTGCGTACCACCGGCTTTTGGTTACAGTCTGAATCGCCCGTTCTCAAAACCGGTAAAATGGTTGCCGGCATAGAATATTATAATGACACCGTGGACTCGTATCGCCGGGATTACAACTCGTCCGGCTCGTTAACCAATGTGGACCCGTTACGATATCGCCCAGAGCGGTCAGCAGGAAATACCCAATACTTCACTTAAACCGGAGAAGTTTATTTCTTATGAGGTCGGCCTGAAACTGCGTAAACCTAAGTGGCAGGCGCAGACATCGGTTTTCTATACAACCGTTCAGGATATGATTATGCGCTACCCGACCGGCAATATGATTGGCGCAAATTACGAGGTCCAGAAAGCAAATATCGGCGACGGTTATATCCAGGGCTTTGAGGCACGCGCGGACTATCAACTGGATGAGCAGTGGTCGTTATTCAGCGGTCTGGCCGCGGTCTATGGCGAGGCGGATACCTATCCAACCTCGGCACAAATAAAGGATACCGAGCCGATGAATAAACTCCAGCCGCTCCAGGGAATCCTGGGCGCGCGCTGGCAGGATAACAAATACCGGTTTGAGGTGCTGGTCAAGGCGGCCGACCGGCAGGACAAGCTCTCGGCCGAAGATAAACTTGACACCCAGCGGATTCCGCCCAAGGGCACGCCGGGTTATGCGGTTATTAATCTCCGGGGCGGGCTGAATGTCAATCAGCATGCCCAGTTATCTATGGCCATAGAGAATATCGCCAACCGCGACTACCGAATTCACGGCTCTGGCACGAACGAGCCGGGGACGAATTTTATAATGGCGATAGATGGTAAATTCTAAATGGTTGAAGAGATTGCTTCGTCGTCCCGATGGCCATCGGGACTCCTCGCAATGACGTCATTGCGAGTCCCATTGGGACGAAGCAATCTTATTAATATTCGGGGGGTAGTTCCTTGAGTTGTTTGGCGGTGAAGACCGGGCCTTCCTTGCAGACATAGGTCTTGCCGACATTGCACCGGCCGCATTTGCCTACGCCGCACTTCATCCGGTTCTCCAGCGTGGTGTAGATATTTTCCGGCGTGAATCCCAATTTATCAAGCACCGGCAGGGTAAACTTAATCATTATGGGCGGGCCGCAGAGAAGGGCGACACTATTGTGACTGGTTGGTTTGGCTTGTCCTGTAAGGGCCTGCTCCAGAATGACCGGCACCAGACCGACCTGGCCGTCCCAGTCCGGGGTCTGGCCGCCCGGGTCAACCGCATTAACCAGTTTGACATCAGCGCGTTTGGCCCACTCGGCCAGTTCCCGTTTATAGACCAGGTCAGCCACGGTTCTTGCACCGTAAACAATCGTAATGTCTTTGAACTTGTCGCGCAGGTCAAGGCAGTTCCAGATGACCGAGCGAATCGGGGCCAGCCCGATGCCGCCCGCGATAAAGACGATATTCTTACCGTAGAATTGCTCAACCGGGAAATAGTTGCCGTAAGGGCCCCGGAAGCCGATGGTATCGCCGACCTCTACGTTGGCCAGCGCCTTGGTCACCCGCCCGCTCTTGCGGAAACAGCATTCAATATAGCCGGTCCGGGTCGGCGCGGAGGCGATGCAGAAGGTTGACTCGCCCTCGCCGAAGGCCGAATACAAGCCGAACTGGCCGGCCTTGAAACCGAATGATTTGCCCACGGTTTCATCAGTAAAGACGAGTTTGAATGTCTTGGTATCGTAGGTCTCGTCCGTGATTTCAGAGATGGTCATTAAATAGGGTTTGTAGAGATTATTCATATTAAATTCTAAATTCCAATATCCAAATCCCAAATAACCTCTAAATCCCAATGGCCAAATATCCAAACCGTTTATGTTTTGGGATTTGGTGCTTGGAGATTATTTGGAGTTTGGTGCTTGGTGCTTGGGATTTCGTTATTGGCTAATTTATCTATAGTAATTAATGTATTAAGCAGGCTCATATCTGCCGGGCAGTGGCGGATGCACCGGCCGCAACCGACGCAGAGGGTGCGCTCAAATTTATCAGGGTAATAATTAAATTTATGCTGGACCCGCTGGCGGAAGCGTTTACTTTGCGTATCGCGCGGGTTATGGCCTGAGGCGTGCACGGTGAACATCGCAAACTGGCAGGCGTCCCAGTTCTTGCACCGCGAGCCGCCCTTGAGGTTGCCCTCGTCTGTGATGTCAAAACAGTGGCAGGTCGGACACAGGTAAGTGCAAACCCCGCAACCGATGCAGGGTAAGGCAATCTTGTGCCACATCGGGTGCTCAAAGTTCTGGGCCAGCCAGGGTTTAATCCGGCTGATATCAAACTGTTTCTGCTTTGGCCCATTAAAGTCCACAATATCTTCATTGCCGGTGGTCAAGAGTTTTTCGTATTCGGATGCGAGCGACCGGCCCTTGGGCGTAATGACATTAACGTTATAATTGCCGGCCGTGGTTTTGGTCAACTGGATGTCGCTTCCTTCGGTGGTTTTGGGCGAGATATTGACGCTGGTGCAGAAGCAGAACTCATCGGCTGATTCGCAGGCGACCGTGATAATGATATTTTTCTCGCGCCGTTTTAAATAGAATTCGTCCTTGTAATCCCAGCCGAACACCTTATCCATAATCGGGTAAGAGGCCGCCTCGCAGGGCCGCAGTCCGAAAAGAACCATCTCCTTCGGTTCAGGCGGTTCTTTAACACTCACTTTATTGCCCTCTTCAAATGTATAGGAAAGGATATGCTCTGAATCGGCCAGAAAGAATTCCTTGGATGATTTGGTTGGAAAAGGGACAACGAGATTGATTTCGTCAAAAGAGCCAATCGGTTTATAGCAGGAGTCTTTACCTTCGCCCATTGGACCGATGACCGGACGGCCTTTCTTAATCAGGTCGTTAATCAGAGTGCGCAGGTTGTCTTTGGTCAGCAACATCATAGGTGCGTTTATATCAAACATCTATAACGGGGTCAAGAAAATCGCAATACCGTGGATGTAGTGTCATAAGACTATCTTATAAGCCGTATAAGATGACCGAAGTAGGGGTATAAGACTATCTCTCTACGGCTGTAAGATGACCGAGGCAGTGGTATAAGACTATCTCTCTACGGCTGTAAGATGACCGAGGCAGCCTACCCCAGCCCCTCTGCCGGAGTTTCCCGCACGAAACCGCCCAAAAATCGGGTTGAAAGGGGAAAAAATAAGGGTTTGACACAGCCAAAATAGTGGGTCATTTTCTGCCTTTTAAGACATCAAAACCACCTTGCCGATATGTGTGAACCCACATCTTTACTGACCGATAAGAGACATCAAGAATATTACTAATCTGTTTGAAGGTCTTGCCTTTGTCAGAATAGTAGATGGCTTGAAGCCGTCGGCGGATACGATGTTTATTGGCGATGGCCAACCGTTTTAACTCGTCTTTTAACTCGCGACGCTGCGCCTCTGTCAGTTTGATAAATTGGTACGGATAAGGCATAGTGGTCAGGATATCCCCGCTGGGGCGGGACTCCGCTGTCGCTACGCAGGGAATCAGGATATCAGGATATTAGTTTCAGTCCAGTCTTTTAGCAGTTGGTTCTGTGCGATGCCGCAGTTGATATGCGACCAGGGTAAGACCTCGTTCTCGGTCCGGCCCCAGAGTGCATAAAAGTCCGGGTCGAAACCGGATGACCGCCCCGCTTGGGTCCCGACACTTTGTGTCGGGATGTCGCTACGCAACTGCGCAAAAACGGACTGCCATTTGGAGTGGTCAAATACCTCGTCCCAGGCGTCAAACTTGCAGCCAGCCTGCCAGGCCTTCAGCAGGACTTCGCCCAGCCGGCGGTCGCCCCGGGCGAATACGGATTCAATATAACTGCGCCGCGGGTCGTGGAACTTCAATTGGACCTGCTTGATACGTAATCCTTTCCTTAATATCTCCTGTTTCCGGCTAATCTCGCCGGCCGGCAGCATCGGCGCCCACTGGAATCGCGTGTGCGGTTTGGGCACGAACGGCGAAATAGTCACGTTGACATTGCCCGCCTGCGTCCCGCCGGGACTACGGCGGGCAAGCCGGCCCACTTCTCTACGAAGTTCTGATGTCCGCCGGACCATATTTATAATCGCTTCAATATCCGCATCTGTCTCGGTGGGCAGACCAATCATAAAGTAGAGTTTGATAATGCGCCAGCCCTGCTCATAAGCGGCACGGACCGCGGCGAAGAAGTCGTCATCGGTGATATTCTTGCTGATAACCTTACGCAGGCGTTCGGTGCCGGCCTCGGGCGCCAGGGTGAACCCGCTTTTGCGCACCACATTGGTCGCACCCGGTATCTGGCGTAACTTGCTGTCCACCCGCATTGACGGCAGTGAGATGCCGACCTTGCGGCTCTTGAACCGGGCCGTCAGCCGGTATATCAATTCGTCCAGATGCGGATAATCGCCGCTGGATAACGATAACAACGATATCTCGTCGTAACCGGTATTCCGGTAGATGTCCTCGGCCAGTTTAAGACAGGTCTCCAGCGAGCGATAGCGCAGTGGCGATTTTATCACGGACGAGACGCAGAACCGGCAGTCGTGCGGACAGCCCCTCATTATCTCTATGGTAATCCGGTCATGCACCGCCTCGGCAAACGGGATTATCGGCTTGACCGGGTAATAGGCCTTATCCAGGTCGGCCACTACGGCCTTGGTGATTACGGATGGAACATCTTTGTATTTCGGTTTTAGGGCCTTAATCGTGACTCCTTCTATCGTGTCATTCTGAGGGAGTGAAACGACCGAAGAATCTCTATTCATTTCGTTATGAGACCCTTCGCTCCGCTCAGGGTGACAGGTCGTGTGAGTATAACTCACTTCATATAAGGCCGGAGCATATAGTGACGAGATATTAGCGGCCAGATGCCTGATTAGTGCTTGCCGGTTATTGCTTTCAACCGATTCTGTTGAATGACTGTCTCCAACTGTCATTGCGAGCCCGTCAGGGCGTGGCAATCCCGTAGGATTTGAGATTGCTTCGTCCCCCGATGGCCATCGGGGTCCTCGCAATGACATTCCCGAAGCACCTTCAAACTTCTCAATTTCATCAATTAATTCCATGACCTTCTCTTCGCCGTCGCCGATGACGAAGAG
>JACQXL010000037.1 GCA_016208805.1 Planctomycetota bacterium
CCTGTGCGAGAATAGAGCCATTGGCAGGATTGAGACTGGTGATTACCGGTGGAGTTGTGTCGGGCTGGACGCTTATAACCGTGAGCGTGCCGGCCAGGGTGTTGCTGACGCCGACTAATTTAGTCTTGCTCCCGACATCCGTCGGGACTTCGCTACGCTTCGCTTTTCCTTTCTCTGGCTTGTCCTTATTATTGCCATTTTGGCCGTTGTCGTTAGAGCCGCCCTTACCCTTACCTTTGTTTTCCTTTTCATCCTTATCGGTGTCTATCTGTGTTTCTCTGTGTCCATCTGTGGTTGCAACTTTGGTGCGGATGAGTTCGCCATAACAACTATATGTATATCTGCCATCAGCGACCGGTTGGTTGTTGGCATCCAATCCAGTCCAGACCTGGTAAACATCAACCTGGAAATATTGATGCCGCCGCTGCTCCAGCAATACGACCGCGGTTTCGCCTACCAATTCCTTCACCTTTAGACCGGTGGCATCGTTAGTAATACTCCAATGATGGCGGACGATGAAGTCAAATTTATCTGCGCCATTGCCCCGCATAAGTGCGGGACTGGCTGCGGCCTTGCCTTCGCTTGCCAGAGTATCCGTGTATCTAATCTTGAACTTGCCAGTTAGTGTTGTTTGCTGATGCTCGGTTATATTGAACGGGTCAGGGCTGTCTATTACCTGCTCAAGGATAATCTTCTCGTTGGCAATCTTGCCCCGGTTCAGAGACTCGTCTATTCTGGCAAGTTCGCTGGAGGCCTGCGGTGAGGGTTTTTGCTTCTTCTTGGATTTGCGTCTCCAGATGTTATCCGACGAGAGCGAGAAACCTTCTGCGCCAAAGGTAAGGAATAGAACTACCAGCAAGGTTTTAACTAACCATGCAGATGCCGTACGAGAAAGTGTTGTTTGCATAATATCCCTCCTTTAGTTTATCTGAGAAAGACTATTGGAACGGTGGATGAATGATTATCACGGTAAGTTGCAGAGCAAAGCAGGAATTGGATGATGTTCCTTTTTCCAGCATTGACATAAGTATGTGTATAAAACTACAATGTCATTCTGTCAAGGAAAATCTTATACAATTATTGACATCTCAGAATAAAGTGATATATTTGTAGTTATGAGAGGACATTTCCACCGTTATCTCATCCTGCTTATCGGTTGTTTGGCATTAGTACTAATCAAGTGGCCCGGATGGTCGGAAGGTTTCTGCCCGTCCGGCGGGATGGGCGGCAGCGGCCCAATCGCGCCGGTCAGCGGCGCCAGTGCTGGTGTTTTCGGACCCGGCCTGATGCCCCGCATCCAGTCACTGGGCGGATGGGACAACACCGCCGCCTGGGAGGTCTGGTGGACGCGCAACCGGGATAAATATCTAAATATCCGGGAACTGCCAGAATGGACCGAAAAGGCGGTCGGTAACGCCACCGTCACCCGCTACGGAATCTATGATGACCTCTATAATCTGTTAGTCAAGTCCTTGTCGGATAAAAGCCAGAGCACGGCATACCTGGCCGCCCTGGGGCTGGGTAAACTGGGCGACGCCAGAGCCATCCAGCCGCTTATCACTACCTATAAAACCGATAACCGCATCCTGGTAAGGAATAATATCATCCTGGCGCTGGGACTGCTGGGCGACAGCGCTTCAATAGAAACCATCAAAGCCCAATTACCGGACAAGAAAACCACCGAGGTCTCGCGCAGTTATGCGGCCATTGCGCTGGGTTACATCAACGACCCGGCCGTAATCGCGCTCTTAAAAGATATAGTCGCTAATCCGTCCGATTATCCGTCGGAGGTGGTTTGCTCTGCGGCGCTATCACTGGGCAATCTTAAAGAGGGGTCGGCCATCCCGCTTTTAGGCGCATTGCTCAATCCGGCCACAACTACAGAGGGCAAACCCAAGATAGAACGCCGGGTCCGGGCCTACGCCGCGCTGGGAATCGGGCGCATTGCAGCATCGTCTGATGTTGTTAGCACTACCGTGAATGCGCTGGCCGAACTGAAGAAACCACTCGCGGATAAAGACGACGACATCCGCGCCTCAATTGCTATTGCCCTGGGAATGACCGGTTCGGCTGATGCGATAGAACCGCTGACTAACCTCATAGAAAAAGACCGGAGCATGCTGGTGCGCGGATTCGCCGCTGTCTCGCTGGCCCAGGTCGGCTCAACTACAAAAGACCCGAAAATCTACGATATATTAATTAAGACATTCAAGAATGTCAAAGGCACCGAACCGCACGGAATGGTTCTATTATCTCTGGGGCTGTTAGGTGATGAACGGGCCAAACCGGAACTGGTCAAGATATTCAAAGACAAGAAGAAATACATTACCACTTTCAAGACTGTCTCTGTGCTGTCTCTGGGATTGCTTAAAGACACCGAATCCGTTCCACTCCTGATAGAAAAGATGGAAAAGGACGAGAACGACCAGACGCTCACCCCGTATATCATCCTGGCATTGGGGCTGATAAAGGATGAACGGGCCGTCCCGCCGCTGGCCAAGATACTGGCTAAGGTGGACAAGAATATCAGCGGTATCGCATATACCAACCTGATGGTTGCGCTGACGATGCTGGGCAAGAAGGAAGAACTGGTCCTGCCAGCCCTGACCAAACACGCCGCCAAGGACTCAAACGACGCCTTGCGCCAGTATGCGCTTTATACGATGGGATTGCTGGGCACCCGCCAGACCGCCCCGGCATTCATTGAGGCATATGGAAACGAAGCAATCCGTGATACAGCCATTACCGGCATCGGGTTCTTTATGGAAAGAACGCCGTTGCCGTTACTTGACAAAGTCACGGCAGATACTAATTATAATATGTTTATGTGGATAATGGAGCATTTACTGCCGTTGCCGCCGTGGTGAGCCACAGACCGCAGGCACAGATAAACACGGATTAATCTATGAAATCCGTGGCTAAAAGGAGACAGAATATGCAGAAATTATTATTGATAGCCCTGCTGATTTTTACATTCATACCTGCAATATTTCCTGAAGAACCGAGCGAGGACGGCACGGTCAAGGGAGTAACCCCGGGCAAAACGAAGGAAGTAAAAATTACTGAAGATAAAGTAACCGTAACCAAGGAAGACGGCTCGGTCTGGGAGATGGTCGGCAAACCCCGGGCCCATAACTGGCAATGGAAACGTGTGCTCGGCCCAAGCGTACCGAGCGTACCGCAGAGTGGCCAGGTTACTCCCCAGCCGGCTGATGCCGGTTCAACCACTGCTTCAACAAGACCACCGTTTGGACCGGGCATCCAGCCGCGATTTAATAGTATGCGCGCCCCGGGAAACACCATATCCAATGCGATTGAACCCTGGGAAGTCTGGTGGACCCGTAACCGGGAAAAATACCTGGCCGGATTCAGGCAACTCGTCCAGTGGCAGGAACAGAAACAGGAAGGCTCCATGACCAAGTTCCAGATTTACGACGACCTGTTCAACCTGCTGGCCAAAGCGCTGGAAGACAAGGTTGAAAATATCGCCGTGATGGCCGCGCTGGGACTGGGCAAATCAGGCGACAGCCGGGCTATCCCGTTACTCAAAAAAGCATACCAGGACGAGAAACGTGCAATGGTCAAGGACAATATTTTACTCGCATTAGGCCTGTCAGGCGATGCCTCTTCCATAAATATGATTAAAGAAGCCGTTTACGAAAAGAAGTCGGACGAGGTCAGCCGGAGTTATGCGGCCATCGCGCTGGGTTATCTCAATGACCCGAATGTCATCAAGACACTGCGCGAGATACTGCCGGAAAAACTTGATGTTGAGGTAATCGCCTCAGCCTGCCTGTCGTTGGGCAACCTCAGGGATAATTCACGCGAGACTATTGAGGCGCTGGGCGCTATGCTTGATGCCAAGTCAAAGAAAGACCGGCGCATTAGGTGTTGCGCCGCGCTGGGGCTGGGCCGAATCGGCACCAAGGAAGCATTTGAAGAACTGAAGAAATCCGTCGCCGATAAAGACGACGAGGTCCGTTCATCCATAGCCATTGGTTTGAGGTTAATACCGCTGGCTGAATGTAAAAATGAATTATTAACACTTATCAAGGACAAGAATATGATGGTCCGGGGGCTGGCCGCCATATCGCTGGTTCTTACACAAAAGACATCCAGCGTGGCCGATACTAAATCAACATGTGATACCCTGCTAAAAACGCTGGCCGATACCAAGAGAATGGAAGCAGACGGAATGATTGTCCTGGCGCTCGGCTTGCTGGGTGATGCCCAGGCCGGCGAGGAACTCAGGAAAATACTGAAGGATAAAAAGTCACGCAGTCTGCTCAAAGGCGCGGCGGTAGTCGCCCTGGGACTCCTCAAAGACAAGGAAGCCGGACCGATTCTAACTGAAATGCTCGGCAAGGACGAGAATATTGTCATCAAACCGTATATCGCTCTGGCGCTCGGTATGCTCGGCGATACCTCATCAACCGAAACGCTTCAGAAACTATGGGAAAATGTGGATAAGAATATCAACACCTTCGCCTACACCAACCTGGCGATATCATTGACACTGCTCGGTAAAAAAGATGAGGTTGTCATACCGGCAATGGTCAAGCATGCGGCCAAAGACCAGAGCGACCAGATGAGGATGCACGCGCTTCACACGCTCGGACTGCTCGGCAACCGCACCACTGCCAAAGCATTCATAGATTCTTATGATAATGAAAAGACGGACGGCGTGCGCTATTACTCCATAACCGGCGCCGGATTTATGCTGGATAGAAACCCATTCCCGCTGATAAACAAGGTAACGGCCGATAATGACAGCGAACTCTTTATGTGGACACTGGAAAATATATTACCGCTGCCGGTGTGGTAACGAGAATGCAGAATAACTATTTCGCCCTGACCACCCCACCCGGACAGGGCGGTATCAGCGTTATTGAACTAATCGGACCGGATGCACACCGGATTATCGCAAAGATATTCCGGCACAATTCCAAATCCGCAATTCCAAATTCGCAATTAAGTCCGGGGCACCTTTATCTCGGTAAAATCTATAACAACACAGACCTGATTGACGAAGTCATCATCCATTATATCCCGACCCGGCACAGTTTCTCCGGTTTAGACACCGTAGAAATCAGCGCCCACGGCGGCATCGTCAGCGCCAACCGGATAAAAGACTGCCTCTCGGCAACCGGCGCTAAAGAGATAACGGCCAGACAACTGATTAACCTGGCCGCTCGTAACAGGAAGATTAACCCGACTCAGAAATTGGCCCTCAAAGAGTTGTTGGATGCCAAAACCACACTGGCCGCCCAGGTATTGCTTGACCAATACACCGAACGTGCCACGTTACCCAAACGTTTCGTGCAGGCCCTGACCCAACCCAAGCGGATTGTTATCACCGGCAAGCCCAATGCCGGCAAATCCACCCTCTTTAATGCGCTGGTCGGAAAAGACCGTGCCATAGTCCATCACACCCCCGGTACTACCCGCGATACCATTGAAGAAACCATCTCCATCAACGGATTCCCGTTCATTCTGGTAGATACCGCCGGTTTAGGCAATAAGACAGATAGGATATCCAACAAGGCAATAAAGTTCTCCAGAAAAGAAATCACTAAGGCCGATTTGGTTTTACACCTCATTGACGCATCTGAGACGGATAAACCCTGCAAACTCCCCGAACTCAAGAAACTCACTAAAGATATTCGCGTCTATAACAAAATTGATTTATTTACTTCAACCATCAAGCCATCCGCCGGCAGTATACAGGTCTCGGCCCTGAAAGGCGCAGGCATCGACGCCTTAAAGAAGGCGATCATCAGTAAATTCGGGTTTGGGAAATTCAAATATCGTCCGGGTCGGGCGTTAGCATTTTCCGAGTGATTTTAGTTGACTCAGTATCCGGTTCGAGTATAATACGCCCCCGATATGAAACGAGTCATACTTGACAAGTCAAGCATCTCGGACTACCTTAAAACCATTGCCGAACGTATCTTGGACCGCAATAAAACCGGTTCTTCGCTGGCACTCGTCGGCATCCAACGGCGCGGCGTACCACTGGCCGACCGGCTCAAAGAGATACTGTCTAAGAAAATAAAGCACGATATCCCCACCGGACATCTTGATATCACGCTCTACCGGGACGACCTGAAAACCATCGGCCCGGCCCCGCTGGTCAAAGGCACCGATATTAACTTTGATATCACGGATAAAAATGTAATTCTGGTTGACGATGTCTTATACACCGGCCGGACTATCCGGGCCGCGCTGGATGAACTGACTGACCTGGGCCGAGCCAAATCCATCCAACTGGCCGTCCTGGTTGACCGCGGTAACCGTGAACTGCCTATCCAGGCCGATTATGCCGGAAAAACTATCAAAACCACATCGTCCGATATCATTCACGTCAAACTGAAAGAGACCGACGGCAAAGATGAGGTCGTATTAAGCATAGACAATGGCGAATAATAATACTGTGAAGTGGTCGCGCAAACACCTGCTCGGGCTGGAAGACTTATCCGCCCAGGAAATAACCACCATCCTTGATACCGCCGATGGTTTCAAGGAAGTCTCCACCCGCACCGTCAAGAAAGTGCCCGCGCTCCAGGGCAAGGTCGTGGTCAATATGTTCATAGAGCCGAGCACCCGGACCAAGACCTCGTTCTCGCTGGCCGCCAAGCGCCTGAGCGCGGATATCGTGGATTTCTCGGCCTCAACCAGCGCGCTGACCAAGGGCGAAAGCCTAAAAGACACGGCTCGCAATATAGAAGCAATGGGCGTGGATATCGTCGTCATCCGGCACACCACTCCCGGCGCGCCGCACCTGTTGAGCCGGACTATTAACGCCAGCATCATCAACGCCGGCGATGGCGCGCATGAGCATCCCACCCAGGGACTGCTCGATATCTTCACCATCCGCGAAATGAAAGGCAGAATCAAAGGGCTCAAAGTCGCGCTGCTGGGCGATATCACCCACAGCCGGGTGGCCCGCTCCAATATCTGGGGACTGACCAATCTCGGCGCCGAAGTCTATGTGGTCGGCCCGTCAACACTGATACCGACCCAACTCAAACAGCTCGGCGTGAAAATATCCTATAATCTTGATGAAATCATCCCGCAAATGGATGTGATTAATATACTCAGAATCCAGATGGAACGCCAGAAGGCCGGGCTCTTCCCGTCCATCCGTGAATACGCCCGCCTGTTCGGCATCAACGCCGAGCGGCTAAAGAAAGCCAAGAAAGATATCCTGATTATGCATCCGGGACCGGTCAACCGCGGCATAGAGATTACGCCGGAAGTCGCCGACGGCGCCCGCTCGGTCATCCTCAAGCAGGTTACCAACGGACTGGCCGTCCGGATGGCCGTGCTTTACCTGGTGGCCGGAGTAAGCGCGGATAAATAAATATGAGCAGTATTCTTATCAAAGGCGGACGGGTAATCGACCCGGCCAACAAAATAGACAAGACCGCGAATGTCTTTACCCTGAACGGCAAGATAAAATCAGTCGGCGCTCAGTCGCCCAAGGCCGACAAGGTCATTGACGCTAAAGGCCTAATCGTCGCGCCCGGACTGATTGATATGCACGTGCACCTGCGCGAGCCGGGCAAGGAAGAGGAAGAAACCATCGCTTCCGGCTCAGCCGCGGCGGTCAACGGCGGATTCACCTCGGTCGCCTGTATGCCCAATACCGAACCGGCCGTGGACAGCGAGGCATCGGCCGAGTTCGTCTATCTCCAGGCCAAACGCACCGGCAAGGCAAACATCTACCCCATAGGCGCTATTACCAAGGGAAGAAAAGGCGTTGAACTCTCGGAAATGGGACAGCTTGTGCGCGGCGGCGCCGTGACCATCATCAGCCACTGCGAGGATAAAGACCTGGTCCCGGACGGCGTGATGAACGACGGCTTTATCTCGGCCGTGCTCGGACTGCGCGGCATGCCCAACGTGGCCGAAGAGGTCATGGTCTACCGCGATATCGCGCTGTGCGAACTCACCGGCGGCAAACTTCATATCGCCCATATCACCACCCGGGGCGCGGTGGAACTGGTACGCCAGGCAAAAAAGAAAGGCATCAACGTCACGGCTGAAGTCACGCCGCATCATCTGCTCCTGACCGACGAATCGGTCAAGACCTCCAGCTTCGACCCCAACTATAAAATGAATCCGCCCCTGCGCACCAAGCAGGATATCGAGGCGCTGGCCAAAGGGCTCAAGGACGGCACCATAGATGCGATTGCCTCGGACCATGCGCCGCACTCACCCGAGGAAAAGGATGTTGAATTCAATATCGCGCCATTCGGCATCATCGGCATGGAAACGCTCCTGCCACTGGTGCTCACCGAACTGGTCAATAAAAAGGTGATTACCCTGGCCCAGGCGATTGCCAAACTGACCGTCAACCCGGCCCGGATTTTAGGGCTTGACAAAGGCACACTCACTGTCGGCGCCGATGCCGATATTACACTGATTGACTTATCCAAAGAATGGGTCATTAACCCGGACGAATTTAAGTCCAAGAGCCGCAACTGCCCCTTCAGGGACTGGAAGGTCAAAGGCAAGGCGGTCAAGGTTATCGTCGGCGGACAGGTTGTTAACTGAGTTATGCGTCGTGCGTTATGCGTCCTGCGTCACGACGCCAGACACACAACCCAAGACGCACAGCGCATCACGCAATGCTTATCCTGATTGACGGCTACAACCTGATATTCTCCGAACAGACGGACCTGGCCTGGTGGGACAAAGACCCGTCATTCTTGGAGAAATCACGCGACAGCCTGATTGCCAAACTAATTAGCTATAACGCCACCCGGAAATACCATATCATCGTCGCCTTTGACAGTGACCAGACCTGTGCCGCGGGCAGTTTCTATCCCCAGCGCCAGAAACCGACCACTCTGATTGAAGTCGTCTTCCCCCAGCACGGCTATAAAGCGGATGATTTCATCATCAACTTCGTATATTCGCACCCCAAACCCAAAGGCATCCTGGTGGTCACATCGGACCGACAGATAGTCTATCTGTCCAAGCGTGAATCGGCCAAGGTCATCTCGTCGCAGGAATTTATGGAAACACTCAACCGGCCTGCCAAGACATCAGCGGACGAGAAATCCAAGGAACTGGATGCCGGCGAGCCGATAGAAAAGATTGTCGGCCTGACCCCGTCCGAGACGGAAAAATGGATGGAAGTATTTGGGGACGAGGAGGTGTAGCGAGTAGCCAGTAGCGAGTATCGAGGAAAAAGTATCCCCCTCGCTACTCGTTACTCGATACTTGGATAATGGTTCGTGTTCATCTGATTATCTCCGGCAAGGTCCAGGGCGTATTCTTCAGGTCGTACACAGAAGAGCAGGCCCGCACGCTCGGCCTGACCGGCTGGGTGCGCAATATTCCGGACAGCAAGGTTGAAGCCGTGTTTGAAGGCGAGCAAGAAAAGATTGACAAAATAATCGCCTGGTGTAGATTAGGCCCTCCAGCCGCTGTTGTCAGCGATGTCAAAGCGGACTGGGAAAAACCAACAGGAGAGTTTAAA
>JACQXL010000128.1 GCA_016208805.1 Planctomycetota bacterium
GAGTCCCGACACGGAGTGTCGGGACGAAGAATCTCGTCCCAAATACGCATAAAACGGAGATTCTTCACGGAGTTTACCCTGAGCGTAAGTAGATTCTTCGCTTCGCTCAGAATGACAGTAAGCGAAGGGTTCAGAATGACAGAGGGGGCGTTTCGCAAGAGTTCAGTATTTAGACAATGACACCATTAATGGAACAATACCTGGCCATCAAGGAGCGACATCCGGACTCCGTCCTCTTTTTCCGGCTGGGTGATTTCTACGAGATGTTCTTTGAGGATGCCAAACTCGCATCGCGGTTATTGGGAATCACCTTGACCGCCCGTTTCAAGGATGAAAAGCAGGTGCCTATGGCCGGCGTGCCTTATCATTCTGCCACAACATATATTAACCGCCTGCTCAAGAGCGGTCATAAGGTCGCCATCTGCGAACAGACCGAGCCGGCTGAACAGGCAACCGGATTGGTTGATAGGGCCGTTACCCGAATCATCACGCCGGGCACGCTTATTGACGAAGGGCTTCTGATAGACAAGGAGCATAATTACCTATTGGCCATAAACATAGATTCCGGCGTTGATAAAGTTGGCCTGGCCCCGCATAAGAGCGGGACTGGCTGCGGCCTGGCTTGGGTTGATATTTCCACCGGCGAGTTCAAGGCCGAGGATGTCTCAAAGGAACATCTGATTGACGAAGTCAGGCGTCTCAATCCGGTGGAATGTCTGATAGCGGAATATTTTGATGAGCGCCTGCTTGAGCAACTGAAAACCATCTTAAAGGCATCATTTACCAGCCGGCCGGCCTGGACATTTGAGCGCAATACCGCCTATAAAGCCGTGACCGGGCATCTGGGTGTGACTAACCTTAATGGTTTTGGTTGTGAAGATTTAACGCTCGGCATCGGCTCGGCCGGCGCCGTTATCCAGTATCTGATTCAGACCTACCCGGTGGAAAAATCCGCCGCCCTGACCCATATCACCAAACTGGAAAGAGTCTTGCTTAAGAACAACCTCTATTTAGACCGGGCTACTCAGGTCTCGCTGGAACTTACGGCCACAATGCGGGATAACCGGCTGGAAGGCTCGTTGTTGTGGGTGCTGGATAAAACCGCCACCGGTATGGGCGGCCGGTTATTGCGGGACTGGATAACCTGCCCGCTGGTTGATATTGAGGAAATCCGTCGTCGTCAGGAAAGCATCTGCATATTCGTGGAGAACCTGACACTCCGCAAGGAGTTACAGCGGCATCTTAAAGATATTTGCGACATAGAGCGCCTGTCCGGCCGCATCGGTAGCGGCCGGGCCAATGCCCGCGACCTGGTCGGGCTTAAGAATGCGCTCAAGCAAATTGGAGATGTCAGCCACAGATTATTTATCCAGAGAAACGAAGGACACGGATTAAATATTCCCCTGTCCGATATTGTTTTATCAACCGAGCCACTGGAGCCGTTGCGCAAACTGGTTAATGATGCGATTATTGACAACCCGCCGCTGGAACTTACTGAGGGCGGCATTATCAAGGCCGGCTATGATGAAGAACTTGATAAAGTCCGTCAACTTAGTTCTGAGGGCAAGGATTGGATTGCCCGGTTCCAGTCCGATGAAATCGCCCGCACCGGTATCAACTCACTCAAGGTCGGCTATAATCAGGTATTCGGCTACTACATTGAAGTGACCAATGTCCATAAAGAAAAGATTCCGTCTAATTACATCCGTAAGCAGACGCTCAAGAATGCCGAACGTTATATCACGCCGGAACTAAAGGACTACGAAACGCAGGTGCTTAACGCCACCAACAAGGCCCACCAGTTAGAGTATGAAATATTCGGCAATATCCGTAAAGAAGCGGCTAAACACATCGGGCCGCTCCAGCAACTGGCTCGGTCCGTTGCTACGCTGGATGTCCTGCTGTCCCTGGCCCAGGCGGCCGTGGAGAATAATTACTGCCGGCCTGAGGTTAATAACGAACTCGTTATCAGGATTACGGATGGACGCCATCCGGTCCTGGATTACACGATGATGGAGAAATTCGTGCCCAATGATACGCTCCTGGACCGGGAAACCAACCGGATACTGGTGATTACCGGCCCGAATATGGCCGGCAAATCAACCTATATCCGGCAGGCGGCGCTGATAACCCTGATGGCGCAGATGGGCTCTTATATCCCGGCCAAGGAGGCCGCCATCGGCATCGTTGACCGCATCTTCACACGGGTCGGCGCGGCCGATGAACTCTTCGCCGGCTCCAGCACCTTTATGGTGGAGATGAACGAAACCGCCAATATCCTCAATAACGCCACACCGCGCAGTCTGATTATCCTGGATGAAATCGGACGTGGCACCAGCACCTTTGACGGGCTGGCTATCAGTTGGGCCGTGACCGAATACATCTATAATAAATTGGCCAGCCGCACGCTCTTTGCTACCCATTACCACGAACTGACCGAACTGTCCCAGTTCCTGCCGGCCGTCAAGAACTATCATATCGCGGTCAAGGAGTGGGGCGATAAGATTATATTCGTCCGCAAGATAGTGGCCGGCGGCACGGACAAGAGTTACGGCATCCATGTGGCCCGGCTGGCCGGTATCCCGGACGAGGTTATCAACCGTTCCAAGACCATTCTATCTAATCTGGAAGCCACCCGGGAAATGAAACCGGGCGGTAAACAACTCTCTATCTTTACTTGACCGGATTAAATATCATTATATAATTCACCACAAAGACACAAAGATGATACGAATATTCTTTGTGGACTCTGCGGTGAGACTTTATGAAATATAGGATAGTTGTCTTATTACTTATTGCGCTGGCATTACTGCCCGGTGCGTCCTGTCCGCCGACTAACCCCAATCAGCCCATAGAAACACCGGAAAAGAACCTATCTATGTTCCGCGAGGCGCTGGAGAAACCGGACTACGCCGCGGCTTATTTCTGTCTCTCCCAGAACACCCGCGCCCGCTACCAGTTCAATCACTTCAAGATGATGTTTGAATACACCATCTTCGGCATCCTGATAAAGAGCATGCTCATTAACTGGGACCTGGACTCAATCAAATACTACAGCGAAATGGCGGACAGCCGGACGGCGCGCCCGGAAGAACCGACGCCTGAACCGGTCCAGAAAGCCAGGGTAGTCTTAAGGCACTGGCGCTATCCGGAATACAAAAAGGAGTTCATCTTTGTCTACGAGCCGACCGCGCCGGATTCAACTGATAAGGGCTGGCGGGTGGACTTCACGATGGCCGGCATATTAGAAATGCCCCAGGAAGATGAAGACCGGCTGTTCCCCAGACCGGAGAAATAACGTTTTTACCGCAGAGGCGCGGAGGTTGCAGAGTTATCCGTGTGCATCTGTGGTTCCCGGTTGGCTTAAATCCGATTCTCTATAATCTGCTTGGGATTGAAGTTGGTAATCAGCAGTTCCTGCGGTGAGGCCTCCTTGAACGCATCCTGCGGCGCCAGGCCAATCAGTTCGCTTTCCAGTATCTCTACCTTATATTTCGCCGCCTCGGTCTTGACCGCATCAAAGGCCTTCTTGACCGGCGTGATTTTATAATTGGTCAGGTTCATCGTGACCTGAGCGATTTTAGCGCCGTTTCTCTCCAGCATCACGCCCAGCGCCTTGACATAGAGCAGTCCGCCGTGTGATTCCCGGATAGTCCGGGCAATCCGTTTGGCGATTTCCTGGTTATCCGATTTAAGATTGATATTATAGGCCACCAGAATCTCGCGTGCGCCGACCACGGTCGCGCCGGCTGTCGGATGAATCTTGTCCGGCCCGAAATCCGGCTTGCGCTCCGGGTTTGTTCCCATCTCATCACGCAGACCCTCAAACTCGCCCTTGCGGATATTGGCTAGGTTCTTGCGCTCCGGCCTGGTGGCCGCCTCTTCGTAAAGATAGACCGGAATCCTTAATTTCTCGCCGATACTTTTCCCAACCTCGCGGGCGAGTGCAACGCAATCGGCCATTGCGACATCCTGAATCGGAACAAACGGGACGACATCGGTCGCGCCGATTCTGGGGTGCTCGCCCTTGTGTTTGGTCATATCAATAAGTTTGACGGCCTTTTCGGCGGCCCGGAATGCGGCCAGTTTTACGCCCTCGGGCGGGCCGATAAAGGTCAGCACCGCACGGTTATGATTGGCGTCCATCTCCTTATCAAGGAAGGTTATGCCCTTGACCGACGAGATAACCTTGACGATTTGGTCAATAACATCGGGCCGCCGGCCTTCGCTGAAATTCGGAACGCATTCTACTATCTTCATATTACCAGCCACGGATTACACAGATGGACACAGATAATTTTATCCGTGTTTATCTGTGTGTATCTGTGGTTCACCTTTCTGGATTACTGTTTCCACCAGGTTCACACCGAAATGGTACGGAATATGTTTATAGGACGGCGCGGACCAGAGCACAATATCGGCGTCCTTGCCGGTTTCCAGCGAGCCGATATTGGCGGCCTCGCCGAGCGCCCAGGCCGCATTGACGGTTGACGCCACCAGCGCCTCGGCCGGCGTCATCCGCATCATCACACAGGCGATACTCATTATCATCGGCAGTGACTCGGTGAACGAGGTGCCCGGGTTAAAGTCGGTGGCCAGCGCAACCGGCAGTCCGGCATCAATCATCTTCCGGGCCGGGGCATAATTCTTCAGCCCGAGCGCAAAGGTCGTGCCCGGCAGGAGTACGCCGACTACTCCCTTTTGCATCATCTGTTTGATACCGTTATCGGATATCGCCATCAAATGGTCGGCCGAAACCGCACCCATTTGGGCGGCCAGTTCCGCTCCGCCTAACGGAGCGAATTCGTCCGCATGGAGTTTGAGACCGAGCCCGTATTTACGGGCCGACTCTAAAATCTCACGGCTGTCATCTATCTCAAAGACATTCTTCTCGCAGAAGACATCGCAGAACCGGGCCAGTTTACGGCGGCTGACCTCAGGAATCATCTTCGCCGTAATCAGGTTGATATAACCCTGCTTATTATTCTTGTATTCATCTGGTATCTCGTGCGCCCCCAGGAAGGTCGGCACAATATCAGGCAGACCGATTTCGGATTTCGGATTTCGGATTTCGGATTTAAATTCTTTGATGGCTTCTAACAGTTTTATCTCGTCTTTCAGGGTCAGCCCGTAACCGCTCTTGGCCTCAATCGTGGTCGTGCCGTAGTTGATGAACCTGTGCAGGTATGGGCGGGCGTTGGTTTTCAGTTCCTGCTTGGAAGCAGCCCGGACCTTGCGGACCGTGAACTTAATCCCCCCGCCTTTAGCCGCAATTTCCTGGTAGGTTGCGCCTTTGAGTTTCAGTTCAAACTCGTCCGCCCGGTCACCCATAAATATCGGATGGGTGTGGGCGTCAATCAATCCCGGAGTAACAGTTTTACCGGTTGCGTTAATGGTTTTGCCAGCGCGATATTGCTTCTTAATCTTATTGGTTGTGCCGGCGGCTATAATTTTACCGTCTTTTACCGCCAGCGCGCCGTCCGTGATGATACCAAGGTCGTTCATCGCGGCGGCGCCGGCTCTGGGGCGGTTATTACTACCGCTTACGGTGACCAGTTCAGAGATGTTATGAATGATTAAATCTACCTTCTTCATAATATAGTCACCACAGAGTGCACAGAGGTCTTTGGGCCCTTTGTGTCTTTGTGGTTATAGGTGTTCTTGTTTTCCGCTATAAAGTTCGGTTACATCCTGCGTTCGTTTAATCAGATAAAGATAACCTTCCACGGGCTCGTTTTCCGCAATGAATGGTTTGATAAACAATTCCCTCAGTTCGCTCTTGGTAATCACGCCCTGGGTCAGGCCCTCGTAGAGTTTATCGCCCAGCAGATACCCCAATGCCTGCGACAGGCCAACCCAGAGGTTTATGGGCAGATGATATATCTTTCTATACGGTTTCCATCGTATTATAGAGTCATCTGTAGGTCGGTCAAGATAATCTCTTTCCCGTTTTTTATGCTCCAGCACCATCCGGGCAATCTCGCGCTTTTCCCGCTGGTTGATGGTCAGGACTTTCTTGCGGCCGTAATGGATGAGCGTCTCCTCAAAATCACGCTCCTTGTCGCAGAGCCGTTTATGGTTGATGATTCTGGAGCCGAAGAACCCGAGCGCCTCGCGGATGACCCGCTGATAAAACTTAGCGGCTGGCCCGGGCGGTATTTTCGGCCTTTGCCCGTGTGGTATTTTATCTATGGCGGCCTGGACATAGTGGTGATTGATAAAGTGGGCCGCTTCCTCGGCCGCATGGTTGAGTGAAAGGTTGGTCAGGCAGATGGTATTGGACTCGCTCACGAAATAACTCTCGGTCTGGGCCAGGTCTGCTTCTATGAGTTGGGCTTCCTCCCTGGTCTGGGCTTTCTGCTTGAGCCGCTCCAGCGCCTCAAAGTCGTGCGCCGTGCAGACGCTGAATTTATCAGCCGGCGGCGGTTCCAGATTAAGGAAATTGCATATCGCCTTGACCAGTTCGGCTATTTCTTCGGTTAGCGGGATATCCGCATCCTCGCACCAGCCCTGATGAACCGGGCAGTGGGCTATCTCTTTTTCCTGGTTCTGGAAATTAAGGCAGGATTGGAAGACCATAATCGGCGTTGAATTAACCACGCCATAGACCCGGTCTTTAATCTTGACCAAATCAACCGATTGCTCCAGCCCTTCGGCGGCTAATTTCCAGTAGATGCGCTCGCTGTTCTGGCAGATAATCAACCGCCGGCGAAGCAGGTTTTCTTTGGCCAGCCGTTCTTCCACTACTCTGGGCAGATGGTTCTCGCTGATATGCAGGTCGCCGAAGAGAACCAGCATCAAACTATCCGGATATTGCTTGATAGTTGTAGCGATGATATCGGCCGCCGCCATATCTCTTTTAGCCAGATTGGTTATTGGCAGCCGGCCTGCCCGCCGAAGCCTTAGCGAAGGAGGGCGGCCGCCCGGTTCGGTATCGTTATTCAAGGCAACCACTTTAATACTGTGGTTACGGGTGTAATCCAGCACCATCTGGTAATTATGCCAGTTGAACCCCCAGGTCTTGTCATAATCAACCAGCGCAAGAAGTTCCGTCTCGTCTATTTCGCGGTTTATGTACCGGTCCACCGCCGGTTGATACTTTGACTGGAATGCCTCCAGGCCGATGATAATTCGGCGGTCCGATTGGTTGGCGGTAAGTGATTCCATGATGCGAATCATGGTCTTTTTGGCCTGGCGCAGGGTGTGGTAATCGCCGATGTAAACGATATCCGACTCCGCGATAACGGATATCAATTCCGCCTTGGCGGCCGGACGTTCGTAAGAATCGGTTAATTTCTTGTAATCATCGTAGTATGGCTCTATCTGGGGATTGGACTGGCAATATTCGGCATAGAGTTCCTGCTTGATGCGCTTGACCAGACGCTTCTGAATCTCTATCAGTTCTTCTTTAATGCCCATAATGACATAATAATATTATTGTTGACACAAGGCAACTGAAATATTAGTATGTAATTATGAACCTGGGCAGTTTTGAGATTGTCGTCATCCTGTTATTGGCGCTGATTCTTTACGGCAAGCGCCTGCCGGAGATTACCCGCGCCGTCGGCAAGGGTTACCAGTCATTCCGCAAACAGATGGACGAAATCAAGCGCGATTTTACCAAAGCCACGGATTTCACAGATTCCAAAACCAATAACAAAACTCCGGATAGCAAGGTGTCTGATAAAGAATTACCATACGATAAAGGGGGCGATTCTAATAATTTAGCAGGTTGAGTATGCGGATTGAACGGATTTAACTGGGAATCCGTTTTATCTGCTAAATCAGTTTACTTATGCCGAAATTAATAATTGAATCCGGCGCTGACAAGGGCAAATCCTTTACGCTCTCGGGCGATGACGTCATCGGCCGCCTGCCGGCCAACACCATTCACATTGACGACGACCATTCATCGCGCCAGCATTCCAACATTACTAAAGGAGTGGACGGCTATTATATCAGCGATATGAACAGCCGCAACGGCACGCTGGTGAACGAGGAAAAGGTCAGCCGGCTCAGACTCAAGGAAGGCGACCGTATCACCATCGGCCGGACGGTCCTTGTTTATACCGAGGACGACGCAAAGACTTCTATCTCGTCGGAGCAGAGCGCCCCTGTGGGGCAGGCGGTTGACCAACAGTTTGAGGCGCAACCGGAGGCGGAAACGATGCCTCGCCCAACGGGTGACCCTGTGGGCCGGCCCAGCGCCGCGACTATGCCCATATCACCCAGCGGTGTCAAAGAGATATCCAAAGCGGAGTCGCAACCCCGTACGGGCGCCCTTATCGGCGGGGCAGTCATACAACCATCGTCACAGCCGGCAACCGACACAGGCACGTCCCCGGAATCGGTCTGGCGAAAGGTATTGCTCTTCTTCGGGCTCCTGGTATTCTTCGTGGCGCTGTTGCTCGTATCCAAATGGCTGGGCGAGAAATTTGTCCGCTATCTGGCATCAAGACATTCATCTCAGACCAATGCAGAAACACCTGCAAATAACCGATAATATAAAGTGAATACAGTAAACGGATTTATCCGATTAATCTGCTTAATCTGTTTACTAAAGGAGAGTCTAATATGAAGAAATTCCTGTTACTGGTCGTTTTAGTCGTGGCCGGC
>JACQXL010000118.1 GCA_016208805.1 Planctomycetota bacterium
ATTCTTCACTCCGCTTCGCTCCGTTCAGAATGACAAAAGGGGCATTTCGCAAGAGTTCGGTGTTTAGAGCGTTACGGACGGGTGAATGTATCCCAGAAGGAATTATCCCACCCTGCGCTCGTACAAATGCTTTTGGAATCCGATAAAGGCGTTCTTTATCTTATCCACCCCGCCCAGTTCTTCCGTGGCATCGGCCATTGAATAGTATTTCAATTCCAAAAGTTCCGGTAGTTTTTCATGGTCCAGCTCCTCCACTCCGGTTTCAATGTATTTGGCCAGCACAAATCCCAGGAAATCCTTTTGCTTATCATCCAATTCCCTGAATATCCTTGATTGCGCCTGGGCCACCCGCAGTTCCCGGGTAATCGGCTTGACGGCAAACGAGATGTATTCCAGGACATCAAACAAATCGCTCTTTTCGGCATTAACCAGTTTTTGGATGTTCGCCAATACATCTTTACCATACCCGGCATCGGCCAGTTTGACCAGCAATGCCTTGCGCGTCACCGGATTAGACCAGATTCGACGCAGTTCTTCTTCGCTCTTAAAGAAATCCGGCAACGACCCGAACATCTTATGCAGGAATTCCTCGGCTGAAATCGGCTGTCCGTCCGGGCTCCAGAACGAGGTCTGAATCATATGCTGAATCTCGCGCTCTTTGCCGTCACGCAGTTTGACCTTGATTTTCTCCCTCGGCTCATACGGCGTTGTCGGCGGTTCGCTGATAATTTCTGTCGGCTGTTTTTCCCTTTTTGGTTTATCGGTTGTTTCGTCTATCGGCTCGCCGTCCCAGTCCGGGTCTGAGAAATGATGATAGGCATCGACAAAATCGTAGATGGTAAAATACTCCTTGCCGTCAAACAATCTGGTGCCCCGTCCGATAATCTGCTTGAATTCTATCATTGAATTAACCGGCCGCATCAGTATAATATTGCGGATATTCCGGGCATCCACGCCGGTGGACAGTTTTTGCGATGTAGTCAGGATGGTCGGTATGGACTTTTCATTATCCTGGAACGCCCGCAGGTATTGTTCGCCCAAGGCGCCGTCATTGGCCGTCACCCGGGCGCAATAGTTCGGCTCCGGGCTGTCCTTAAGCTGGTTAACCAAATCCCGCACGGCCATAGCGTGGTCCTGCGTGGCGCAAAAGACAATGGATTTCTCGCTCTGGTTTATCTCGGACAGGAACACCTTGACCCGCTTGGCCTCGCGCTCTTTTATCTCTATAATCCGGTTAAAGTCGGTTTCCACATACCGCTTGCCCTGCTCTATCTCGCCCTCAACCACCGTATCATCCGAGGTATAGGTATAATCATCCAACGTGGTCGAAATCCGCTTGACCTTAAAGGGCGTCAGGAATCCATCATTAATACCTTCCTTGAGTGAATAGACATAGACCGGCTCGCCGAAGTATCTATAGGTATCAACATTGTCCTTCCGCTTGGGCGTGGCCGTCATACCCAGCTGGACGGCCGGTGAAAAGTATTCCATAATTCCGCGCCAGGTGCCTTCGTCATTGGCCCCGCCCCGGTGGCATTCATCAATAATAATAAAATCAAAGTAGTCCTTTGGGTATTGTCCGAAATACGGCGTGTTATCCGGCCCGCTCATAAAGGTCTGGAATATGGTGAAGAAGACACTGCCGTTAACCGGCACGGTTTCGGTCTTGCTGATTTCCCTGGGGCTAATCCGGACCAGGGCGTCTTCCTGGAATGCGCCGAATGAATTATACGCCTGGTCGGCCAGGATATTCCGGTCTGCTAAGAATAAGATACGGGGCCGGCGCGCGCCGTCACGCCTCAGGTTCCAGCGCGTCTGGAACAGTTTCCAGGCAATCTGGAATGAGATAAAGGTCTTGCCCGTACCGGTGGCTAAGGTAAGCAGAATCCGGGGCTTGTTTTGGGCAATAGCCGCCATAGCGTTATTAACCGCGATTTCCTGATAATAACGGGCCGTCTTGGTCCCGCCGATGTCTTCAAATGGAACGCTGTTAAATTTATCGCGCCATTCATCCTGGACGGTAAATACATTATTCCAGAGCTCATCCGGCTTGGGGAAAGAGGCAATCAATCCCTCCCGACCGGTCCGCATATTTATCTGATAAATCTCCTTGCCATTTGAGGAATAGGTATAATCCAGATGCAGTTTAGCGGCATAATCACCGGTCTGGATTTTCCCGGCTGTGATATGGTATTCACGCAGGATTCTTGAACCCTCAACCACGCCCCAGCCGGATGCTTTCAGCTTCGGGTCGATTAATTCAGCTCTGGTTTCAGATTCGTTCATAAATTCTTTGTAAGCAGATTTATCAGATTATGCCGATTAAGCGGAGAAATTCCTGCTAAATCCCGTTGTTTCCACTATTTTCCCGCATCTTTTAGTAACTTTTTGACTTCCTTTTCAAAGTCGGACTCAATCGGCTGGGTTTTATTGTATTGGGTATATTCGGCCAGCGCTTTTTTATCTGCCGCATCCTTGGATATTGCCCCTTTGCCGCCCAGTATTTTGTACTCATTAAAGCTCAAAAACTTGTTGACGCCATCCACGAACTCGGCCATAGTAAACGCCCGCCGATTTTCAATAAGATTCTCGATATAGTCAAAGAATCCCGATACGGTCCGCTCCAACTTCCTAATTTCCTTTTCCGGCAGATAGTTCTTGGCGATGACCACATCGGAAGGCAGGATTCTGCCTTTGGGCGCATTTTTCCAGGCGGTCAGCCCCATAAACGGCAGTTTCTTATCTGACTTGGCGCTAATAATCTCGGCCGCGGTTTGGCCGGTAATGGCAAAATGGAACTTGTTTTGGACGGTGGCGAAAAAGTCCTTGGTCGTCTGGGAATTAGGGTTATAGTCAATACTGCACTCGGCAAAAATATCGGTGATTTGCAGGTAAATCCGCCGCTCGCTGGCTCTGATGGAGCGGACCCGTTCCAGCAACTCACGGAAGTAATCCTTCCCGAAAATACGTTTTCCTTGTTTAAGCCGTTCATCATTCAGGACAAATCCCTTGGTAATGTATTCCCTTAAGACCTTCGTGGCCCAGATGCGGAATTGAGTGGCCCGCTTGGAATTGACTCTATAACCAACGGCAATAATGACGTCAAGATTATAGAGTTTCAGCGTTCTTTTGATACTCCGTCCGCCTTCTTCTTGAACTACCGAGGAATCCTCGGATGTTAACCGGGCATCCAATTCGCCTTCGGCAAATATGTTTTTTAAGTGCAGGGCGATATTATCCACGCTGCAATCAAATAGCAGAGCCATCATCTTTTGGCTTAGCCAGACGGTTTCATCCCGCAGAAACACCTCTAATTTGACGTCTCCATCAGGCGTTGTATAAAAAATTATCTGGTTCTTATTTACACCTTTAGATAACGATAATTCCTTGGAATCTGGCTGTGACTTCTTATTTTTCATTTCTTCTCTTTCATTAATTCTATCCTAAACTTGTTTCACTATCCGCCCCCGTGTCATTGCGAGTCCTGCTTTAGCGGGACGTGGCAATCTCATAATTCTCCGGCGAATGCCTTTCACTCTGTCATTCCGTGCTTGACACGGAATCCAGATTTCATAATTCCCCGTTAAACGCCTTTTGTAATAATGCCTTCTTCAATTCCTCCAACCCCGCCAGTTTCTGCTGATAAATCGCGGCCAGCTTTTTGGTCTGGTCTGACAACGCATCAAGTTTGGCGACAATGCTCTCCTGCTCGAGGAGAGGAGGAAGAGAAATTTCATATTCTCTAACCATTGGCACTGTTAATTGAGGTATTGATACTCCAGTATTAGAAAAATCAATACTACTGGCAGCATACTTTAGAAAAGATAAACCAATTAAGTCTTTATTGGGGACTAAAACAATTAATCTCACTATAGGATAAAAACTTTCTTTTCTTATTTC
>JACQXL010000119.1 GCA_016208805.1 Planctomycetota bacterium
TATTACCGGTGATGTCATCAGGGTTGACGGCGGGCAATACATATAATTACGAATTACGCAATTACGAACAAACCGTCCCTTTTGTCATTCTCCCGTACGGGGGAATCCAAGACATCCAGGGGCTTCTGGATTCCTGCTTTCGCCTGCCTGTGCGTTCCCGCACGCAGACAGGCAGGAATGACAAGAGAATGCGCAATTCGTAATAATATTTTCTATAAATTATTGACAAATTCACTTCATTATCATATATAGACTACTATATGGATGTCTTACAAATTAAGACTCTCCGGTTGCTTGAAGACATCATCGTGATAGGCATCAACGGCACACTGGATGGCATAACCGTTCCGGAACTGGAAAAAACCACCCAGAAGTATCTTGATGACAAAATCTATAAATTTATCTTTGACCTGTCCGGTCTGAATAAGATTGCCAGCGCCGGAGCGGGATTTTTCACCAAGATGGCGGCAATTACATCCGAACACTACGGCGCCATTGTGCTTGTTCAGCCGGTCCCGCCTGTCCGGGAGGTCTTAAATATCTTCGGGCTTATGCGCTATATACCGATAGTCAATGATTTAGACGCGGCGATTAAACAGTTGTCCAAGTAACTGAACTCTTGCGAAATGGGGAAAAGACCACCCCCAAAGGTGTCATTCCTGCGAAAGCAGGAATCCAAGCTCCCCCCGTAAGTACTGGATTCCTCCCGATAGCCATCGGGACGGGAATGACAGGGGGGCATCCCCGCCTTCGCGGGGACAAGTTTACCCCTGCGGAAGCAGGGGCAAGAGTTCAGTAAGTAACACATTATGCCACAAACCATTAAATACCAATTCGCAGACGGCATCGGCCGAATCACCCTGAACCGCCCGCCTCTTAATATCCTCAATATTGAGATGATGAAGGAAATCAATAAAGTGCTGGAGGATTTGCTGGATGAAAAAGGGTTGAAACTGCTGGTCTTTGATGCCGCGGGCAAGGCCTTCTGCGCCGGTGTTGATGTAAGCGAACACGCCCCTCCTAAGGCCGAGGAAATGATAAAAACATTCCACAATATATTCAGAAGAATAAACCGACCCTGGCCGTGGTCAACGGCGCCGCCCTGGGCGGCGGCTGTGAGCTGGCCATTTTCTGCGATTTCATCATCGCATCCGAAAACTCCAAGTTCGGCCAGCCCGAAATACAGGTCGGCGTCTTTCCGCCTATCGCCTGTATGCTCCTGCCCCGGATTATCCCCCAAGCCAAGGCAATGGAACTGCTTCTGACTGGCGCTATCATCAACGCTAATGAGGCCGGAAATATCGGGCTGATTAATAAATGCGTCTCCGAAAGCGCTCTTAAGGAAGAGGAAAATAACTTTGTAAATAAAATTGCCGGCCTCAGCGCCGTGGTGCTGGGTTACACCAAATCCGCCGCCCTCAAACAGCAACAAAAGGCGTTTCTGGAATACCTGGCCGAGGTGGAAAACATCTATCTCAACCACTTGATGAAAACCGAGGACGCCGCAGAAGGGTTGAAGGCATTCCTGGAAAAGCGCAAACCAGAGTGGAAGAATAAATAAAGCCAATTCCAAGGAGAAGATTATGCGAAAGGGATTATTTATTGGTATTGTTATTATATCCTTAATCGGTTGTGCCAGTCCGAAGGGTTTCCATAGAGACAAGCTCCGCGAAAATCTATCCCAGCAGACATCGGTCACCGATGAAGATATTAAAAAAGTTCTTGACCTGAAACCGCAATTACCCAAACCATTTAAACTCGGTATCTATTTCAAAGAACCTCAACGTCCCGAACACTATTATTGGAATTATACCGATTGGCACTGGAATGAGATGGACAGGGATTTAATGGTCAAAATAGGCGAGCGAAAAAAGGAAAAAGGAATAGTCAGTGAAAATATTTATATCAGCGCTTCGGTGGCGAATTCAAAAGATGTAAAATCAATCCGCTACGGAGCCGCCCAGCACGGTGTTGATGCAGTATTGGTTATTAACGGGACTGCGGAAACAGACCGTTATAACAATGCCTGCTGTTCCCTTTATTTTCTTATAGTCCCAACGGCTTTTATACCCGGTACAGTTGTAGATGCATTGTTTTTATCAAATGCATCTCTCTGGGATGTCCGGAATGGCTTTTTATATCTGTCTTATGAAACTGAGGCCACCAGTCATATTACAGGCGCGGCTCTCACAATTAACGAAAAATATGCGGTTGATGAAGCCAAGGCAGTCGCATTACCCGATTTAGCACAGCAAATTGAAAAGCATCTAACTACCATAGAAAAATGAACAGCCCCTGTCAATGACTTACTGAGCGCCGGTCAAGAGCATATGGAGTGCTACTCCCCAGCATAATGAGTGCCAGTCAAAGGCATATTAAATCAAATCGTCAAATCGGGGGACACATACAGATTAATCATTGATAGGATAAAGAAATTAGAATGTGTCCCCAGATTGAACGTGTTAATGCCGTCCGGTGGACGACTGACCGGCAAGAAGTGGACTACTGAACGGCGAGGGGTGGGCTACTGACCGGCAAGAGGTGGGCTACTGAACGGGAAGGGGTGGGCTACTGAACGGCGAGGGGTGGACTACTGACCGGCGAGGGGTGGACTACTGACCGGCGAGGGGTGGGCTATAGAACGGGATGGGGTGGCATACCCTCCCCCCCACCCATACATTTTTTGATGGGTATATTTTTCTGATAACAGGATATGGCATAAGGAGTTGTATAAAGTTGATTTCAGAGGAAAATGTTTTATCCGCACTCCTGATTTATCTACCGGCAGTGAACGAATTTCCGCTGGCCAATGCCCGCAAATGGGCCGAAGGTGTTTATAAACAGGCCTGCCATACCAGCGGCCGCCGCCGTCAGGCCATTCATACCCTGAAAGACTACCGACAAAAACTGGCCCAGCCAGCCCTTGAGCACGGACTGAAGGCCATACCGGACGGCTTTATCAGTAAAAGCGGTTTGTCGGCAGAAACCATCCGTAGACTGATGCGGGCCAGGATGCTCAGCGCCCAGGCCGGCCATAAATATATGGATAAACTTGATAAGGCCTTCCGGGTAAAAGACGGCATCTCGGCTAAAAAACTCAAAGACGGACTGCCTTTTGGCGCGGCTGATTACGCGGTCAAAATGACCTTCGGGAACTGGCGTTTCATCGGGCCGGCCGGGACGGGCGAGCAATCGCCTTTGTTCATCGCGGTTAACTGGCTGAACGGCAACCAAAAAACCGTAAACTATTTAAGAGCCAAAGACAAACTCGTCAAAGGCGGGCCATTGATAATTGCCGAACCTGATAAAACCGGCCGATTCAAAATGCAACTGCGGGCCCAGCTCATGCGCTCGGCTAATATTATTTCGGCCTGCAACTATGCGGCTGATATTATCAGTGACCAAAACGACCGGCTTAACCAACTGGTCAACCGATTTGCCCGGCCTGATTTGGCGCCGTTTGTCAGCGGTGGCGCTTCGCATCTGGACTTTGTAATCATACCGGCCAGCATTGAGCCGGATGACTCGCCAAAGATAAGAGATATTTTATACCGGATATATGCACATTTTCTGGGCCAGGCCACGGCCGATGGCCTCAAGGCCCGCTGGACAGTCACGCGCCAGACCGACCAGCAGACAGTCCGACCCTATCAAAAAGCACATTTTGATATGCACCTGGATATCCGGGTGATGACGCGAATAGAATAAAGGATAAGGACTCCGCAAGGATATATTTACCCCCATATCCGCCAAACCCGCCTCCCGCCCGACCGAACGAGTCGGTCGTTCGGGCGGGGACCGCAGTCGGGCAGGCGAGTCTTTTACGAATCCCTGTCAGTTTTTTTTACAAGGGGGGTTGAGTATGTCACTGCGGGGTATCCAGTATGTCACTGCGGGG
>JACQXL010000166.1 GCA_016208805.1 Planctomycetota bacterium
ATTGGAAGTTATTTGGAATTTGGTGCTTGGTCATTGGAATTTAAGAAACTATGCGCTATCTTATTCTTATTCTGGTTATCCTTGCCTGCCTTCTGGCTTTCTTCCTCGTCTTCGGCCGTTCTATGGCTAATGAAGACTCATCACTTGATGAACTGCCCTTATCCGTCAGCAGTGGTCGGTATGCGGAACTCCTGCGCAAATACATCAAACTGGAATTACGCCTGACCGAAACCAATCTCTACATAGATATCTCCAACCTCTCGGATAAACACTATATCCCGGCCGAAGAGCCGCACCGGGCCGTGGTTTGCTACATTGAATTCTTAGACGAACAGGGCAGTCTGGTCAAGGGCTACCAGGAGTATTTTAAGCCGTTGCCCAAGCAACTCTGGGGCACGATGCCGACCACCCAGATAAAACCGTCCGAGACCGTAACGCTTAATTACAATATCCCGGATGGGCTCCATTATACCCGGGTCCGGCTGACTTATGAAGACTTAGCCAAACAGACCACCTACGATGCCCGACCGCTGATGCTGGCCGAGAAGGAGATTAGATTTTGAGCGGAGCGAAACCCAGCACCTATTTTGGCGGGATGGTCTCTTAGAGATTATTGTCTTTATGCCAAAATGGGTGCTGGGTCTAACTCCACTGTAACGCCCAGCACCCACCCCGCACCTACTTTTGGGCCAAAGTGGGTGCTGGGTAGGTGCTGGACTAACAGTGAGTAAGAGGAGGATTGTATGAAATATGTGGCGGAGCCGCAGCGGAGTCCCGACCGTAGCGTCGGGGTTGGTATCAGCATTGTCTTATCAATAATCGCCGTCGCACTGGCGGGCTATCTCCATCTGGCTAAAATGAGCCTGGCGTCTTCATCTGACGAAATCGGTGTCCTGAAATTACAGATTGACAAACTCCAGACCGAACTGGCGGAGTCGCAACGCCTGCCCGCCGAAGCCTTGGCGCAGGCGGGGAGTCCCGCCCTTATCGGCGGGGCTGGAGAATAAGAACGCCGGTGCGGCCGGGTCATCCTTCAATAACACCGATGAAACCGTCCGGCCGGCTATTTCCACCGCGCCGGCCTTCTCAACCGAAATGTTTCAGGACCCACAGTTCGCCGAGGTATTCCAGCAGAAGGTTGAGGAGGCCATCAAGAACATCCAGCAGAAGGAACGGGAGGAGCAGACGGCCCGGTTTAACCAGCAGATGCAGGAGCGGCTCATCCGGCGGATAGACGAATTCGCCAAGTCCTCCAACCTGAACGACTACCAGAAACAGGAACTCAACCGGATACTCTCGGACGGCGCCAACAAGACGTTGGACCTGGTTGGCCAGGTGCGCGCGGACAAAATCTCGCGTGATGAATTCAACGCCAAACGTGAAGCCGTCCGGGTGGAGGCGGATGGCCAGGTCAAGGGGATACTCCTGCCCCAGCAGTATGAGCAGTTCCAGAAGAGCGAGCAGTCCGCCTCAGGCGGATTCCGGAGCGGGATGATGGGCGGCGGTGGGAGTGGTGGTCGTGGCGGCGGCCCGCCCCAAACCGAAACTCCTCAGCCGCAGTAATCACGCCCACACACCCCGTCCCTTCGGGACACCCCTCTCAAGAGGGGATTTAGGGGTGTGTCGGTTTATCTGATATACCCCATTAAGTAAAGTTCCGCCGCTGTGGTAACCCCATCCCTGTAAACGGATGTCACGAACTTGCGATTGGCATCTAACGGCACCAGCACGTTTAGATAGTTGGTGAAGTCCTTGGCTCCCGTGTCCAGCCGGTAGAGCGGGGCCGGGTCAACCGTCGGCTTGGTGTAGAACTGCGCCTTGTAGCCGTAGAGTATCGTGCTCGCCCCCGCATGCGTCATCACCACCATTGCGTACTTCGTGCCAACAGGGACATAAGGAGACAGGTCAATTTCGGTGTTGGGCAGAGAGGCATTAGACAGGTTGGACAACAACAGAAGGTTCTGGTTAATTGTAAACCTGTCTTCCATCTCAGCCGGGGTGGCCGGTGGGACCAGCGGCCTACTTACGGGCGTGAACGAAAGTTTGGCAGGTGTTACCTGCGCATCCCCGATTTCATCTGTGTTTATCTGTGGTGAAAGCGGGCGTGTCGGCACGGCGAATGACAACTTGGCCGGTGTTACATTTGCATCCCGTAACTTGTCAGTCGTTACTGCGGCCGGCGCAATCTCGTCCGTATCAACGGACGCGGTTTTGATATGCCTCTTCTCCACGGCGTTATCAGCCAATTTAGCCGCGCTGATGGAGTTGTCCGGTATCCCGACCGCCGGGACATCATCGCCTAATTTAGCCAGGGTCACGGCCTTATCGGCAATGTCCTCGGTCTGGATAGTGGCGTTTTTAATCTTGGGCGAGGTCACGGCTTCGTCTGCAATTTTAGACTCGGTTATTGCGCCTTCCACTATAGAAGGCGTAGAAACCTGTCCGTCAAAATATCTTCTTCTATATGTCATAAATCACATCCTTTCAGTAAGCGGATTAAACTGATTCATCAGATATATCCGCTAAATCTGTTTACTACAAAGGGAGTCCGGGGTGCGTTGTACACCGCACCCTTTTCCCCTAACCGCTTACACGGTTAAACCGACCTGCAGATGCAGGTACATCAGGTTGTCATCCATTGCCCAGGCGCAGAAGCACTTATCAGATGCCGGCGTTACGACAAAGGCATCCGCCTTGGCCAGGTCTCTTAACTTGGTTAAGAGCGAGGCATTGATAGTGTTTTGCTCGGCAATGACAGCCGGCTGGTATTCAGAGTTGATGACCATCACCCCACCCTGAAGCAGCCGTTGCTGGACAGCCGCCTTGAGCGCGTTCCTTTCAAGGTCTGATGTGATGTTATAGGGCGCGCCGTCAACCAGGTCATCCGGCCTGGTCCAACCGCCGGCCCGTTCATCACCCACCAGATAAAAGGCGGCAATCGGAGCAACGCTCCGACCGCGGATTTTATCACCGGTCAGCCGAATCGTCTTGTCAGATACTTCAGTCGCCCAGTTGTCAATCGCGTTATCCACCTTATCCTTGAAGAGTTTTGCGACCACGCCATCAACCGTGGCAAAGGCGTTACCTAAATGGCTAAACCATTTGGCAAACTTCTTGCCCATATTTTTGGCGTGCGCATCGCCGATACCCTGTACCGTGCGACCCCTCTTGGAAACGAAAGCTGGGTTAAGCATACCCTTGTATGCCTTGTTAGCCGGGGTGGCCATCTCATTAATAAAGGTTCCGTCATCCGGAATCTTTGCGCTCAGGCGGTCATAGAGCACCTGCGCCGCGTTCTTGAGATTGTCCCGCCACCTTATCGGCATATCGCCGGCCGGTTCCCAGGTTACCGGTACATAGAGTTTCAACTCAAACTTCTTTACAAATGGCATATTTATCACCTCCCTTCACAATTGCGGAATTCGTGATTTCGGATTGCGGAATGAGATGCCCGAACTCCGCATTCGGCATTCGCATTCCACATTTGGTCGATCAACCTTAATCTGTGTAATCTGTGGCTAAAACCTCGTGGATTGATTGGACAGGAACAATACCAGCCATAGTGGTGACGATTTGATTATTATAGGTATGCACCCAGACGGCAATACCAATAACCTGATATGTCCTTGCGTCATAGACGGGCCCGCCTGAATTTCCCGGCAGTATCGGGCTTGATACCTCCCAATGGGACGCACCCGCCTGCGCCGAGGCTTCGGCGGGCAGGCATATTTTCTATGGCTTGATTTATAAGGGTTGCAGGGCAAAGTGGGGCGCGGGTTAAGAGGAACACGAATAAGACGACCCCAGAGAGCATCCGACCGTATATACAGGGGTGAATATATACGGGGTATAACTCTCCGGGGCTAATTGCGCCTTGTATGGCAGGACGCGGGATGGTTTAATAAGGGCCAAATCTTTATCTGTATCTGTAATTACCACGAAGGCACCAAGTTCACAAAGTGCGGGGTAAAATACCTCAATGGTAACTTCCGATTGGTCGTTAACTACGTGAGCCGCTGTTAGAATGTAATCACCAATGACTACGCCAGAACCGGTTGAAAATCCTGCTTGTATCCTTACGGTGGGATAAAGGAGTTTTTCGTATAGTTCCTGATATGGATTCGCGGATGGCTTCTTGGTAAAGTCTACTACAAGAATATCAGGTCTCTGCGGACTCTGCGCCACGCCATGTCCCACGCGATGCCGCATGGCTGTCGGGCATGGCATGGTCTCTGCGGTGATAAACACCGTCAAACCTATTGCCAGAACCAAGATAATCAGCCGTCTCATAAGTCACCTACTCCGCCCCGACGTTCGCCATGCCATGTCCCACGCGATGCCGCATGGCTGTCGGGCATGGCATGGTCGGGACTCCGTTTCACTCCGTGCTTCTGATGGCTTTGCCGTGCCATTCCCAGGGCGAGGTATTGCCGCAGTCAAACGGCTCGTCTTCGTCAATATCTACGACCCGGGCTAAACTACGGCCCAGACCCTCTCCGGCCCTGAAAGGCGCTTCATAGCAACGCCGGCATAACCCCTCGGACTGGCAGGCAAAATTGACCTGCTTATTACGGCGGGGTATCCGCCGGCCGCACTGCCGGCATTCCGGCTCTATCTCGTTTTTCTTCCCGATGGTTATCGGGACTCCGCTTACGCTACGCATAAACTCACTCCCTTCAGAGGGGGAATCGCGCTCTCCCTCTACTTACAATTACCCGAAGCAGCCTCCGCGTTACGGGTAAAAATAAAAAATATGTAAAAAATTATTATTGACGGCGACGAATAGATATGTTAAGGTCGGTTATGCCCGACTGGACAGAAATGACAGACGAGCAGTTGGTTGCCGCATTCCGGTCAGGTGATTTGACTGCTTTAGCCATACTGCTTAAGCGCTATGAAACGCCGCTCAGGAATTTCATCCATTATCTCAGCGGCTGGCGCGATGAAACACTGGTTGACGATGCCTTTAGCGAAATGGTTATTGCTATTTATGAAGGCATCAAGCAAGGCGGTGTTTTCATTATCGGCCCTGAAGGTTCATTCAGTGCCTGGGCGGTCGGAGTAACTAAACGCAAGTATTTTAAGGCGTCCCGGAATCAACGGCACGCGCCGATACCGATGGGCGAATGGGTCAAGGCGCTCCCGGCAAAGCCCGAGCATGCCCGATATTACGACGAGCCGGACGAACTCCAGGAACTTCAATCGCTGGAAAATAAATTAGGAGACGTATTAACAGGTCTTTCACCCGAGCGGCGGCAGTTATGGAACCTGCTCCAACAGGGTAAATCCTATGAAGAAATCCAGCAGACGCCGCCTTTTAATAACCATAGCGTCGGTGCCCTGCGGATTAAAGCGCACCGGTTAAGGCAATTTATCCAGAATAAACTTAAATAAAAAGGAGGCCCTCAAATGAAAAAAACAGGAAAATCAAAAAAGAGCGCGTGTAAAAAGTTTGAGATGGACATCACCGATTATGTGCTGGGTGACAGGACTTTCCTGACCAAATCAAAAGAAAAGAAACTGCTGGTCCATCTGGGAAAATGCCTGCGCTGTCAGAAGGATTTCTGGTCCTGGCGCAAGATTTGGGCCGTGATGGTCGGCAAACACCAGTCCGAGCGGCCGGCCTTCAAGGCTAAGATGGCCGCCCTGATGGCGCAGTTCAAGTCTAACCCGATGGCGGCCAAAAAGGAAATCGGCTCAGCCGCCGGCCAAGTATATGACATCTTAATTGCCAGAGGCGAGATGCCCGTGTATCTGATAAGAAAGGAGACCGGTTTGAGGGGCTATCCGTTCTATGAGGCGGTCGGGCATCTGGTAATGGGCGGGAAGGTGACTTTGAACAAGTCCAACGGCAGTTATGACTCGCTCCGGCCCCAAGGCGTAAATGAGCACCTTCAGACCGGGATTTAAGTCCGGTTAAGCA
>JACQXL010000167.1 GCA_016208805.1 Planctomycetota bacterium
GAACGAAGGCGCGCTTCATAAACTCAATAAGGTTATGATTGTCTGGATGAATGCATCAATGAACCAGGCGGCTTACTGGGGCGCGCAACCGATTGACCCCAATGCGCCCTACAATTATATTTATGTGAATTATGTTGACAACTGGGAGCCGGGGATGTATCGTATATCAATATTTAACAATGTGAGTAGTAAAGAGGCGCTGGCCTCAGGAGAATTCCAGATTAGATAGAAAGTAAGCGGATCTATCTGATTAGTCTGTTTAATCCGCTTACAAGGAGGAGAATATGAGTAGAAAATGGGCGCTCGGACTACTGCTGGTGGCAGTAGCCATCGGTCTGGTCAGTTGCGGCGGGAGCAGCAAGAAAGCACAGCCCGGCTCGTCCGCGCCAACCACCGGCACGGTCGTGATTGTAGGAGAGAAGAGTTAATAGAGATTGCTTCGCTAACGATCGCAATGACGTCATTGCGAGGAGTGGAACGACGAAGCAATCCATTAAGGAGGCTAACTATGATGAGAAAAATGTTAATGGTTGTGCTGGCCATCGGTTTGGTCGGCTGGTTGGGTTCGGCGGTCTGGGCTGAAACCCCGAGTTCATACAAGGTCACGCTTTACAAAACCGAGTTATCATCCGATAACGGCGCGACCTGGGTGACGGTGCTTGATAATACATCCGGACAGACGGTTGACTTGGTTACCGGCGCCGGCAGCGCATTCGGACAGGGGGCGGTCCCATTCGGGACATATAATATGATTAAGTTCACCATCCAGAATTCAATTGTGTGGTCTTGGGGTACAACCGCTACAAACGTGGCCTTTCCTCCTTACGCTGGTCTGACGACTGACCAGGTCCAGGTTTATTTCGCCACCACCGGAAATTTCTCATGGAGCAATAACGGCGAATCAATAGCCAAGGCGTTTCCCTTGCCGGCCGCTATTGTGGTTAGTTCAGACGCCACATCCAAAATCATTATGAACTTCGGAGTGGTCGGTTCTCTTTATCAGGTTAGCGGTACATGGTATCTTAACCCACCGGTTATTTCGGTCAGTTGCATTAAAGTTCAGACCGGCGCAGGCGCTCCAGCGCCCTTTGCCGGCGGCCCGTATTACTTTACCCGGCAGAATATCCGCATACCGGCTGATGCGGCGCTGACAATTACGCCAACCCAAATATCTATGGAATCCGGCTGGGGCTTAATCACAATGACCCCTTCAGCCACCGACCCCTCGTTGGGAACCTTTGAGATAGCGGTCGGCAATGACTCTTACCACTATAGATATCTCGGCTATTCCGGTAGTTATGCCTATGCCGGCGGCGCAATAGAATCCGGCACAGAACCAATGACCGGCACATATTATGTAGATGCGGACGGCTATATCAATATGCTGGTCCCGGATTCGGGCATCATCCGCGGCGCAGTCCGGGACGATGACCGTGTATTTATCGCCATTGAAATCTCAACACCGATGAGCCAGACGGCTTATGACGATGTCGGTTACCATATGATTTACGCCATCAAAAAGGAGACATCCACTCCGGGACCGGTTATCGGTGACTACCTTTACAATGGCTACCAGACTGAGATACAAACCGCAATAGACAGCGCTACTCTTGCGCCGCGGCCTGATAAATATTCTCTCAGGTATCGTCTCAACGTAGGCTTTTATAGAAGCACAGCTACTACCGGCGCCTCCTGTGATACCAGTAACCGCATAGATGTGAGCTGCCCACTTTCACCGACAGCGCAAACTGTTGCCCCCCCGACCATAAAGGATGAGGGGCCCAATACAGATACCGGTTTGAGCATTGATGCAGACAGCAAATGGGTCGGGATGAATGAAATGTGGGGCGCGAGTCTAAATGACGGTACGGTCAGTATTATTGCCGGCTCAATTATTGAACCATGGGAACAATGGAATGACTTTGGTATTACTTATACTAACAACAGTACGTCTTTCTTTCTTGCCCTGAAGCCGGCGACCATCGGCGTAACCCCGACCGTTACCGGAACATATACGATGGTTTATAAAGGCGATTCCTGGGAGACCAGTATGGGTAACCAACTGCCGGCAAACAGAGTGCTGTTAGGCAACGTTACACTTGACGCATCCAACAATGTTAGCGGTCGGTTCACCAGGTGCGAACACCAGCAAGCCGCCGGTGATGATGTTTATCTGCAGTGACGGCAAGACGCTGTCGCCTTATTCACCGCCCTGGGCTGGCGCGACGCCCAATACGGAACGTAGTCTGGGCCTGGCCATAAAGAGAAAGTAAAGTCAGGTATTTGATACTTGGGCTGTTAGACTTCAGTAAAGAACCATACCACGAAAACACGCCCCGCTCTTTCCGCCAGAAAGGGCGGGGTCGTGCTTTCGTGGTAAAGGTTATCTAGAGGAGTGGTTTTATATCCGGGGATTGGTTATCTGGTACCTGAGCCATTTGGCCTGTTCCGGCCGGGGCAGGTGATTAAATACCCGCGGGTCAACCGCGACCACATACCCGCCGTCTTCTAACAGTCCTATCTTCCAGAACGGCATCTCCGGGAACCAGACCAGTCCTGACGGCTCGCCTTTTCCAAATGCCTCTTTGTTCCAGTTATAGATGCGCGCAGACCTGGCCGAGTGCATCAGGTTTTGGTCTTCGTTCTTGCCTATCCGTCCGTGAAACGCGGACTCCTGCAGGTAATACCCGGGGTTGTGGCGGTATATCTCCAGGACCTCTGGACTGAAAAATAACATCCGCTTTAACTCACGCCCCAGCAAAAATACCCGCCTTTTCAGGAATGCGGCTATGTCTCTTGCCTGGACTACCCAGTGGCCGCCTAATTTCACCGCCGGCAATTGGCCCGATTTAATCCAGCGCTCAGCCGTCTTGCGGTTGATA
>JACQXL010000168.1 GCA_016208805.1 Planctomycetota bacterium
GTTCAGTAATATAGAGGATTTCTTGGGTAATATCTTGCAATCCGCATCGGCACTAATGCTTGTTCCTAACGCGGTAGATGGCAAAAAGCAATCAGCCAGTTTAATTGCTGATGACAAGTATATAAACCAATTACTTGTATTGGAGGGATTAGCCAAGACAGATGATAAGGACAAGAATTTTCCGTTTAAGGATAAATTTGAGAAAAGTGAACAAAGGGCCAAGAAGTAAATCACATGGTGACGCCCCCGCCGGATTTGCAATACTTGCACGGGGATGGCAGGGTTGTGCCCCGCCGAATTTATAACAACCCGTATCGGGTAAATAAATCATCATATACCCGGTGGTAAATCATCTACAGGGATATTTATAATCGTCCACAGGCCAATTTATAACCGCGCCGTAGGGGATATATGGTTATGCCACCCCGAATTTATAATACCTTACCGGGCCGTTTATAATACTCACATACACCAAAATAGCAATCCCATAGGGATATTTATAATACCCCATCAGAGTATTTGTAATCATCCCCTCCGGCTAATGAACAGGTGGGGTGGGGGGTCTGATACCCCCCCCTGTAAAAATCAAAGAATTCCGCAAAAATCAGATACCGGATAACATATTATTTAATAGCGAGTTATGTCAAAATATGCTAAAAATATGTGGATTTTTCGCGGAATTATTGATAGATTTCAGCCCCCAGAGTCACTATATATAATAGGGAGAGACAATGGCCGGTCGGTTGGCCAGTCGGCCGGTTGGCCAGTTAGCCCGTTTACATCAGATGAATATCAGACTGGAATGCCAAAGGAGAAGTATGTATGCCAGACAAATTAGACGAAAAGGAACTGCTCCGGCTGGCCCGGGCCGGCGGCGAGCAGGGTAAAGACGGCTTATCCAAACTCTATGAACTCTATCAGCCCTATGTGGAAGACCAGGCGGCCAGGTGCCTGTTTGAGAACGAAGACTTGGATGAGTTCTGCCAGGAGGTCTGGAAACGGGTGATTGAGGGACTGCCCAAATACCGGGGCGAAACCTTGCGCGGTCTTTTAGGCCAGGCCTATTTCGGCGCCGGTAAACCTGAAGGAATTATCGGATACTACTATCTGGAATATCTCCGGCATAAATCCGAGATTTTACAGTTCTATTCCAAACACCAGGACAGGCCCGATGACGAAGGCAAACCCAAAATATTCTCTTTAGATTGCCCGGCGGCCAAGGACGACCAGGGTAAAACCCTGCTCTTAGGCGATATCATACCGGATGAGTCGCCCACGCCGTTGGAAATCGCCATAGATAACGAACGCAGGCAAATCATTAAAGAAGCGATTGAAAAACTGCCCAAGGGCTACCGCTATATCGTCTATATGCGCTACTTTGATAACCGACCGGTCAAAGACATTGCGATGTTGATGGACATTAAAGAAGAACAGGTCTACCTGTGTCTGAGCCGGGCCTGCCAGATGCTTAAAGGTCTGTTGGAAAAGAAACTCGGCCCAAACCCTCTGGAGGAGATTAACATATACTCGGCCAAAAAGAAACGCGGCCGGAAGATATAGTGCGGCAGTTTGAGCAGAGCGAATTACTGCCGACTATACTGGGCTGTAATTCGGTTCCCTCAAACAGCCCAAGTATAAATGTAAAGGAGGTCAGTTATGAAAAGCGAGGCGAAAGAAATTATGCTGGGTAAACTGGTGGATGAGTATCTGCTTAAACTCAAAGCCGGCCAGAAACTCTCCATCAACGACTGGGTCAAACAGCATCCGGAAGTCCCGGCGGACGAATTAAGACAGCAACTCCAGATGGGTGTGCTCTTAACTAAAGTAGGTCAGACCGGCCGGCCCAGGCCGACCCTGACGGCTGAGCAGAGAAACCGGATTAAACAGAACACCCTGGCCTATTATGACGAGCTAACAGGCGGACCAAAGGCGGCCCCGCGCGCGGCAGACAACAAACTGGCCTATGATTATCTTGACAAAGCCGCAGATACCTTCGGCAAACAGGACTACCCGGCCACCAGGGAACTCTTAACCAAGGCAATTACCATACACCAGAAACTGGACAATAAAGTGTGGTTGGGTTTTGAGCATATGGTGCTGGGGCTGATGGAGATGGCCGGGGATAATCTGGACCGGGCATTGGACTATTACCACAAGTCGCTGGACTACTACCTCAAGGCCAACGAGTCCAAAGGCGCAGCGTCAATGGCCGTCAACATCGGCATAGTTTACCACTACCAGTCCGAGACCGCTAAAGGCCGACCCTATTACCAGCAGGCGATAACCCTATCTGAAAAGGCCGGGCTGTCCGATATCCTGTCGCATGCGCTTCTTAACCTGGGCGATATAGAATTTAAGGACGGCAACTACAAGGCCTGCTACCAGTTGACCCGGCGGGCACTGGATGAGGCCACAAAAGCCGGCGACAAATCGCTGATGGCATCGGCCTATCACAACCTTGGTGAACTGGCCGTGGCCACCGGCGGGCACAAACACGCGCTGGAATACTATCACCAGTCGCTGGCCCTGTCGCGGGAACTGAATGATTTCCGGATGATTGCCCAGACGGCCGGTGTGCTGGGCTCGCTCTACGCCAATCACCTTCAATGGCCGGAAGCCAACCAGTGCTTTAACGAGGCCGCCTCAGCCGTGGATAAGATAACCGGCGCCTCCCAGCACCCATCGGCCGTTGCCTTCAGGCGGACGCTGGGCGGGTTCGGGCTACCGTCAACGGACGAAATACTGACCGACTTCCGCAGACGGTTGGACCAGGCAAGAGTGCAGGTTTAATTCACCACCCCCGCACATAAATAGTATGTGCGGGGTTGAACTCATATCCATAACAAAAACCGGGTATCAGGTAGCGCCGGCAGGTAAGGTGCGCTACTTTATCTGCCGCCTGACGGCCGGTTTTACAGTTCATCGGCTCAACATTCGGTAAGCTCCGTGAACCCCTGAACTTTCCAATTCGTGAACTTACCGGAGGATACTGCTATGCCAAGCATAGTAAACACGTTAAAAGTAGCGGTGCCGATAGACGCGCCGCCGCCGGCACGCATCGTTGAGAAGTGGGCCCGGGGCGCCAAGAGCAACGCCGACTACACCAACGAAAACCGCAAGCAGGTTATTCCTGATTCGGTCGCTTTCCAGAAAAAAACTGGCTGACCCTTCAGCCAAGGGCTGGAAGGACGTGATTAACCCGGCGTTCAAATCCCGCAAGGGACGCAATCTCCAGAAGATTAAGAACGCCCAGCGGGCCAACCTGATGCGCGCCTTTGACAATTACGAAACCTCACTGGATTACACCTTTGAGGAAGTAAACGGCGAAGGCCAGAAGCGCTTCAAGGAACGGATTGACCAGTCCAAGGACATCTATGCTAACGGGCTGGCCGAGCGGACGCTTCGTTTCACCGGTGACCACATCACCGGCGGGCGTGGCGTTGTCGCCATCGCGGCCAGATGGCTGACCGGCGATGAAAAGGTCATCGGCGACCTGCCGGACGGCTCCACCTGGAACGGCGCACCCGTCAACGTGGCTAAGGCCGGGCTTGAGCCCAACCTCAAGTCCGCGCTGGTGCCGCGCCTGACCCAGAGCGGTGTTGCGATTGTCCATTCGGAAATGGACGCCGCGATTATTGCTGATGAGAACAACCTCATCAACAGTCTGCTCTCAGGTCTCAGGAACAGCACGGTCTACGAGGAATTCGTTGAACCGCTCGCTCCGCTTAAATCCCATTGCGGGTATATAGTGGAAGACGGCCAACTCTTCCTCAGGATACGAGTTGTGGCCCTGTAAGGGAAACCAAACCACAGATAAACCCCGCTCTTTGCAACCCAAAGAGCGGGGCCTCTGCGGTAAATTAAAAAGGAGGATTATATGAGCAACACAATTAAACCGGGTGAAGTAACCACCCCCAAAATAGCAACCTATGCGGTAACCGAATCCAAAATCGCTAAGGATGCGATTGTTACAGACAAGATTAAAGACGGCGCGGTTAAGACCGCAAAGATTGCCGAGAAACAAGTAACCGGAGAGAAGATTGCCGACCGGGCTATCACTGCCGGCAAGATTGTGGACGGGGCAATCACCGGAGTCAAGATTGCCGATGGCGCGGTGACCAGGGATAAGATTAGCGATGGGGTTTTAGGCAGGCCGTTGACGCCGCCGGTGGCAACTACGGAAATCGCCGATGCCTCGGTTAACGAGCCGAAACTGGCCAATAACGCCGTAACCACTGACAAGGTCAAGGACGGCGCAATAACCGGAGCCAAGATTGCGGCTAACACTATAACCCAGGGCGATTTGGCCGCTAACTCTGTCGGCACCGGCGAAATCAGGGATGCGGCTATTACGACACCGAAAGTGGTTGATGGCGCGGTCACGCCGGCCAAACTGGCCGCGATTGATGCGCCCGCAGACGGCGAGACGCCTACCTATAATCAGGCGCAGGCAAAGTTTGAGTGGAAACCGGCCGCAGGTATCAGCCGGCCATTAGTGCCGCCTATAGCCACTGCTGAAATCGGCGATGCGCAGGTGACCCCGGCCAAACTGTCGTTTACGCCGGTGAGCAGACCGCTTGTCCCGCCGGCCACGCCGGCTGAGATGGAAGACAGGTTTACAATTAACCAGAACCTGCTGCTGTTCTCCAACCTGACCAACGCATCCGTGCCCAATACGGAGATAGACGTTTCGGGATACGTGCCACCGGATACGAGA
>JACQXL010000169.1 GCA_016208805.1 Planctomycetota bacterium
GCCATGCCGCATGGCGTGGCACTTTTTGGGTGGTTTATTTCCCATTTCGCAAGAGTTCAGTAATTACAAGCCGAAACCAACTGGTATCAGGCCGAAACCAACTGGTATCAGGCCGAAACCAACTGGTATCAGGCCGAAACCAACTGATACCAAGCCGGAATCAACTGATATTAAGCCCCGCTGATAAGGGCGGGACGGAGTTTATCCTGTAAGGGCTCACGCTACGCCGGGACTAACCGGCCTGCCCGCCTCTGGAGGGCCCTAAAAATCACCTCCCTCCATAGGCGCCTGTCTGCCCCGTACGGGGGACAGGACAGGCATGCCCGAATGCGGGGCTCACGGAAGCCACTGGCTCTCTGTGAGATGCGCTGCTGCTGTGGTCTAAATCCCGCATCCCGCACCCCGATGGCCATCGGGACGGAGTAGGCCCGGAGGGCTACGAAGGACGGGGACACAAAGTAGTCCCGACACGGCGTGTCGGGATTTATGGTTGTCCGCCCCGCTAACTACATTCTGTTCCTATGCCATAGACACAGATGGCCCGGAGATTAACACAGATTAATCTTGTCAAAGAAGGAAAATCCGTGTATATCTGTGTGCCTGCCCGACTGCGCCGTTCAGGCGGGTATCTGTGGTTCCTTTTGCTACTTCTCCGCCAGAGGCGGATCTGCATCAGGCATGACATTGGAAAGTGTCCTTTTTAGAGGGGATTCAGTAATCTGTGGTTTATGCTAAACTTACGCAACATCGGTATCATCGCCCATATTGACGCCGGCAAGACTACCTTGACCGAGCGGATTCTTTATTACACCGGCAAGGAGCACCAGATCGGCTCGGTGGACGAAGGCACGGCCACGATGGACTGGATGGAAGAGGAGCAGAAACGCGGCATTACCATTACCTCCGCCACCACGGTTTGTTACTGGTCTCCGCCGCTAACGATTCAGTCCTATGTCACGCCCCGGATGGATAAAGACCCGTTCCGCATCAATATCATTGATACGCCCGGCCACGTGGACTTCACGGCCGAGGTGGAACGTTCCCTGCGTGTGCTGGACGGCGCAATTGTGGTCTTCTGCGGCATCGGCGGGGTTGAGGCCCAGTCCGAGACCGTCTGGCGCCAGGCCAACCGCTACCGCGTCCCCCGGCTGGTCTTCATCAATAAATTAGACCGCATCGGCGCCGACTTCTTTGATGTCCTGGCCCAGATGAAGGCCAAACTCAATGCCAATCCACTGCCGCTCCAGTTGCCGATGTTTGACCACCCCACTGACCAGAAACCATTCGTCAGCAAAGGCGACCTCACCGGCGTGATTGACCTGATTCAGATGAAGGCCGTCCTGTTTGACGAGGAATTGCAGGGCAGCCGGTTTGACATAATTGATATTCCGCCTGAATACCAGAAAACCGCTAAGGAGCACCGCGACCACCTGATTGAGACGTTGGCCGAGAAAGTGGAATCGCTGGTGGAACCGTTCATCAAGGGCGACCCGATTACCGAAGCGATGATTTACCAGGCCATCCGCCAGGCCACGTTGGCGGCCCAAATTACGCCGGTCTTCTGCGGCTCGGCCCTGAAGAATACCGGCGTCCAGCCGCTCCTGGACGGCGTGTGCTATTTCCTGCCCTCGCCGCTGGATATCAAGACCATCAACGGGTTTGACCCCAAGACGCACAAACCGGCCTCGCGTAAGCCGTCCAGGGACGACGGGCTCTCGGCGCTGGTATTCAAATCAGCCACCGACCAGTACGGCGAGCTGTTCTATATCAGAATCTATTCCGGCAAGCTGGCCGAAGGAATGGCCCTCTATAACCCGCGCACGGATAAACAGGAACGCATCAATAAACTGTTCCTGATGCACGCCAACCACCGCGAGCCGGTCAAGGAGGCGGTCGCCGGTGAAATCGTTGCCGTGCTTGGGCTCAAACACACCTCCACCGGCGATACCCTTTGCGACAAGAAATACCCCATCGTCTACGAACGGATGCACTTCCCGGAGACCGTCGTGTCCATGACCATAGAACCGAAATCATCCAAAGACCGCGATAAACTCATTGAGACCGTGGCCAAAATCAGCCGGGACGACCCGACCTTCCATACCAAACAGGACGATGAAACCGGCCAGATTATCGTCTCCGGAATGGGCGAACTGCACCTGGAAGTGATTAAGAACCGCATCCTCAAGGACTTCAATGTCCCGGCCAACGTGGGCGAGCCGCGCGTGGCCTACAAGGAAACCATCACCCAGCCGGTCACCGGCACGGGCAAGTTTGACCGCAAAGTCGGCGAAAAAGAGCACTTCGCATCGGTCACCATCCGGGTGGAGCCGGACCGGACCAGTCTCCAGCCGGTAATCAATATGGATGGAATCCCTGTAGAAAAGATACCGCGCAAGTTCCTGCCGGCCGTGGAAGAGAGTTTGTCCACCAGCGTGCTGTCCGGCCTGACGGCCGGCTATCCGCTGATATACCTCAAGATTACGGTGGTGGACGGCGCGTTTGACCCGTCCAAATCATCCGAGATTGCCTTCAGCGCCGCGGCCTCTATGGCAATGCAGGACGCGCTCTGCCAGACCAAATGCATCATCCTGGAACCGATAATGAAGTTTGATATCATCGTGCCGGATGAATATTTAGGCGATGTGATTAACGACCTGAATAGAAGACAGGGCGTGATAGAGGAGATAGAGACGCACACCGGTGTGCGCAATATCAAGGGTAAGATACCGATAGCCCAGACATTCGGTTACGCCTCGGCATTACGGTCGCTCACCAGCGGCCGGGGCACACACTCGCTTGAGCCGGCCGATTACCAGCCGTGCGCCACGTAGATACCCACCCGATAGGCCAAGGTGGGCCAGCCGGAATAGTACTGTTTTTAGTCAAGGGACTAAGACGCCTTACCTTCCAGTCTCTGGTGTCTTAACTCTGAGTCTCCGGTATCTTAACTCCCAGTCTCTGGTATCTTACCTCTCAGTCTCCCGTGTCTTATCTCTGAGTATCCGGTATCTTACCTCTCAGTCTCCCGTATCTTACCTCTGATTCTCTGGTATCCGACATCTCAGTCTCCGGTATCTTAAATCCCAGTCTCTGGTGTCTTATATCCCGGTCTCCGGTATCTTACATCTCAGTCTCCATTACCATAAGTGGGAGTATGGGGGAGGGGGTAGGAGGGGTGGCATCCCCCCCTACCTATGCATAAAGTGTTGAATTTTCCCACACTTTAGAGGCTAAATGGCGGGTTTTGGGATGAAAGGACGGTCTAAAATAGGCCTATTTACGGCATTCCAGCTGGTGGTGTGAGGGAACTATCATTATTCCCTTTATCATTCAAGTAATCCCGCATTATATCCTGAATTATATCGTTGTCTTTAGCGAATATCCTAATAACTGAACTCTTGCGAAATGCTCCCTCTGTCATTCTGAACGAAGCGTAGCGAAGTGAAGAATCTGCGTTTTATGAGGATTTGGGACGAGATTCTTCGCCCTTCGGGCTCAGAATGACACTCTTTGAGTGGTCTCTTTCCCATTTCGCAAGAGTTCAGTAATAACATATCTGCAACCGCCGCGCCGGCCTAAACCGAGGCGTTCCACGGAAGAACTAACGCCCCGTTCGGCCAGGAATTCCCTGACCCCTTCCGCTTCTAACTGTTCCGGGAAAGAGCATAACTCGATTGTTTCCAATTGGGTTTTATCAGGCGATATCCGTCTTTCCAATGGGGTCGTTATCCAGAGCATCACGAATATCAGGATAATGAAGGCTATAAATATGAAAACTATCAACCCTTCAGAGCCCATTCTTATTATTCCTTGATTTACCAGCCGGTGGGGTGTGTCACAGGGCTAACATTTGGTATCGTGTCTCCCGATTATAGGTTTTTAAGTTTGTCCTTTATTTTTCTTATCCCTACTTTCTGCGATATGATACCAGACGCAGGGAATAAACACAAAGAGTGGAACAAATGGTATAAAGAAAGCCCGGATGTTACTAAGAACGGAAACAATTATCCAGCCACCCGATAGGATAGTTAAAACCCATATAAAGTATTTCATCGTTGATTATCTTTTCTATTTCTTAGTCCGTGGTAGAGGGATACTCTCTATATTTTCCATCCCCCGCCTGAGGCGGGCAGGACGCTATTTTTCACTTAGGTGTTTTTGCAGGAGTGTCCTGACTATTTCTGGATTAGATTTGCCCTTGGACAGTCGCATCACCTGGCCGACCAGCGCCTGCAACACCACGGTCTTTCCGGCCTTGTAATCAGCCGCCATCTGCGGGTTGGATTTGAGCGCCTCTTTGACAAACACCTCAATCTCGCCCTGGTCGCTGACCTGCAGCAGGCCCTTTTCGCTGACAATGGCCGTAGCGGATTTGCCGCTCTTTAGCATCTCGCCAAAGACCTCCTTGGCAGCGGTGGAGGTAATCTGGCGCGCCGCGCTGAATTTAACCAGTTCCACCAGTTCCTGGGGCTTAATCTTGAAATCCTTCATTTCCATCTTCTGCTCGTTGAGATATTTAGCCACTTCAGACATCAGCCAGTTACTGATGGCTTTCCCGCCTGAGGCGGGACTCCGCTCACGCTGCGTAGAATTATAGGACTTGACGCATTCCTCAAAGTAGTTGGCCAGTTCCTTGTCCGCGGTTAGCACGTCAGCATCGTATTCGGGAATACCGTACTGGTTGACAAACCTGACCCGCCGGGCCGCAGGCAGTTCCGGGATGGTCTTCCTTATCTGCCCAATCCAGCCTTCGTTGATAACCAGCGGCTCTAAGTCCGGCTCAGGGAAATAGCGGTAGTCCTGGACGTCCTCCTTGGAGCGCAACGGCCTGGTCTCCTGTTTATCCTCGTCCCAGAGCCGGGTTTCCTGCACCACCTCTTTGCCGGATTTGAGGAGTTCTATCTGGCGGTTGGCCTCAAACTCCAGCGCCTTGGCCACGAACTTGAATGAGTTCAGGTTCTTAATCTCGGTCTTAACCCCGAGTTTAGTCTCTCCGCTGTCATTGCGAATCCCGCCTTGGCGGGATGAAGCAATCTCATTAGATTTTGAGATTACTTCGTCGTCCCCCGACGCCCGTCGGGGGACTTCTCGTAATGACACGTCCGAGACCGGAGATATTGAGATGTTTGCATCCACCCGAAGCGACCCTTTTTCCATATCGCAATCTGAAATCTCCAGATAAATCAGCAGTTCTTTCAGCGCGGTCAGGTATTGGTGCGCTTGGTCGGGCGAGTTGATATCGGGCTCGGAGACTATTTCCAACAGCGGCACGCCGGTGCGGTTGAGGTCAACCAGGGAATATCCCGCATCCGAATGCATAGATTTGCCGGCGTCTTCTTCCAAGTGGGCACGGGTGATACCGATGCGCCTCGGGGATTGCGCCCCGTCATACGACGGGGTCTCCGTCCCGTTGGGACTCCGAGATTTCGGATTTGGTATCTCAAGGTAGCCCTCTTTGGCCAGGGGCAGGTCATATTGCGATATCTGGTAGTTCTTGGGTAAATCAGGATAGAAATAGTTCTTGCGGTCAAACTTGGTGGGCGAATTAATCTTACAGTTGAGCGCCAGCGCGGCCTTGACGGCCAGCGCTACGGCCTTGCGGTTGACCACCGGCAACACCCCCGGCAGGCCCAGGCAGACCGGACAGGTTTGGCTGTTAGGCGATGCGCCAAAGTTGGTGGAACAACCACAGAAGAGTTTGGATGAGGTCTTTAACTGAGTGTGCACTTCTAAACCGATAGTTATTTTATAATCCATATTATCCATAAATTCCAAATCCCAAACTCCAAATAAATTCCAATTACCAAATACCAAACATTCGGAAATTGATGCTTGGTGCTTATTTGGAATTTGGTGCTTGGTGCTTGGAATTTACATTTTCATACGCCCTTGCCACTTTTAACAGTGTGGCTTCGTCAAACGCCTTGCCCAATATCTGCAGTCCGACCGGTAGTTTTTCTTTAGTCAGTCCACAAGGTATTGATATCCCCGGGATGCCGGCCAGGTTGGCCGTAACCGTATAGACATCGCAGAGATACATCTGGAGCGGGTCGGCCAGTTTCTCGCCGGCCTTGAATGCCGCAATCGGCGAGGTCGGGCCCATAATCACATCCACTTTATTGAATGCAGCATCAAAGTCCTGTTTAATCAGCCGGCGTATCTTGAGCGCGCGGTTATAGTAGGCCTCGTAATAGCCGCTGGACAGCGCAAAGGTGCCCAGCATTATCCGGCGCTTGACCTCATGGCCAAACCCTTCGCTCCGGCTCTTGCTATACATATTAATCAAATCTGTGTAATCCCTGCCCGCCGAAGCCTCGGCGTAGGCGGGTGTGGCTCGGTAACCGTAATGAATCCCATCATAACGGGCCAGGTTGGAGCACGCCTCGGACGGCGCAATAATATAATAGGTGGCAATCCCGTAATTGGTATGCGGGAGCGAGACTTCCACAAGTTTGGCGCCCAGTTTCTCATAAGCGCTGAGGGTCTGGTTGACCGCATCACGGATATCCTCATTCAGGCCTTGGCCGAAGTATTCTTTAGGAACGCCTATCTTTAATCCCCGAATCTCGCCATCCAGCCCCTTGGTAAAATCCGGCACGGGCCGGTTGACCGAGGTTGAATCCTGTTTATCGTATCCGGCAATGACGTTCATCAGCAATGCCGCATCGCGGGTGTCTTTGGTGAGCGGGCCAATCTGGTCTAATGAAGATGCAAAGGCGACCAGCCCGTAGCGCGAGACGCAACCGTAGGTCGGTTTCAAGCCAGTGATGCCGCAGAGCGCGGCCGGCTGCCTGATAGAGCCGCCCGTATCCGAACCCAGCGCCATACAGGCCATATCGGATGCCACGGCTGCGGCCGAGCCGCCGCTGGAGCCACCCGGCACCCGGCTGACATCGCGCGGGTTGGCGGTCGGGCCGAAGGCCGAGTTCTCGCAGGATGAGCCCATCGCAAACTCGTCCAAATTGGTCTTGCCGATGATGATGCCGTCTTCTTCCTTGATGCGTTTTATCACATAAGCATCATAGGGCGGAACGAAGTTGGCCAGTATCTTTGAGCCGCAGGTGGTCCGGATGCCGTCAGTGGCGATATTATCCTTGATGGCCACCGGGATGCCGGCCAACAGACCCGGTTGCTCGCCCCGGGCAATCCTGGCATCTATCTGGCCGGCCTGGACCAGCGCATAGTCCTGGGTCAAGGTCAGGTAGGCCTTGATGGACGGCTCGGTCTTAGCGATGTGCCTGAAGAGGTCTTCTACCACTGCCACGGCCGAGACCTCTTTCTTGCTAATCAGTTCTTTGATTTGCCAGCCGGTCAGGGAACATAGTTCCATAATGACGAATGTCTAATGACGAATGACAAATTAATTCCTAAATGACCTAATGCCGAATTAGTCATTTAGACATTAGGGCTTATTTCGTCATTAGGATTTCGTCATTAGTCATTTATGCAAGTTACTTCTTTGTTTCCGTAAGCATTTTTGAGAGGTACGCTATTTCCTCTTCCACCCATTTATTGATTTCGTCTTCTGTGGGCAGTTGGGCTTTATCCATTTCCAGGACTTTGATTTCTGCGGATAGTTCTTTCTTGCGGAGTTCGGATGATGCCCTGGCCAGGTATCGTTTGATAAGCGCAATCCGGGTTTCCGTTTCCTCCCGGCTTAAGTCCACATCATCCTTTATTTCCTGAAGGATTAATGAGCGGTATATCTCCAGCGCGCCGGGCGCGTTGATGTCAATCCCGTAGCCCTCTTTAATCTCATCACAACGGCTGGCGAACTCGGCCGCTTCATCCCGGGGGGCCGGTCCGGATGATTCGCCCCCCTCATCAGGCGGCTCAGTTACGATATAGTTGACCTTGACGATTTGCCACTTGATATCGGATTTATTGAACGTTATCACCAGGACGCCTTCGTCAATCAACACATCTTCTTTCTCGTTAACCGGAATGCCGCTGAGTTCGTAGGTATTGGTGACCACGGCCTCCTTGCCGTTAATCTTGATTTCGTAGTCCTTGATGGGCTCGTCCTTGAGGTTGCTGAAGGCATCAAAAAGTTCCTTCATATAACCCTCAAGTTCTTTGTAGGAGATGGTGTCGCCTTCCGGGGTTTCTATGGCCACCTTGGGCGAGAAATAGGTCAGATACGCCTTGAGGTCTTCCTTGGCCGTGGATTCTTCCAGTTTCTTGAGGACTGATTTGACCGCATCAACGTCTTTATCTGCGGTTGGCTCCTTGGTTTCCTTGGGCGGGGTCGGACCTATCTGGGAAAAGAGAACCGGCGGGAATAAAACCGCCAGAAATAATAAGGGGAGAAACAACCTCTTTAGCATTTATGCGATGGTGACAGCGTTCTTCTTCGGTGTCACGGGAGGTTTCTGGACCTTGCCTGCCTTCAGGCAACCGGTGCAGACCTTGACACGGACGACCCGGCCGTTGACAAAGGCGCGCATATGCTGGATATTAGGCAGATACCGGCGCTTGCCGATGCCGGTAATCTTTTTGCCGACGCCGCCCTTTTTCTTGGCCAGGCCGCGCCGGGTAATCTGGTTGCCCACGGACGGCCTTTTACCGCAGATATCACATTTTCTGGACATAATTAAGTTGTCGGTAAATCAGCGCCGGACGAAGGTTTCGCCTCCGTGGACGCCGCCGGAGTTACCGGTGTTTCGTCTTCTTTTTCCTCGTCCTCGTCGTAGAGTTCCTTCATATCAATCTCGTCCACGTTCTTGCGCATCAACAGATAGATAATATTATAAGACGAGAAGTAGTAAGAGACCAGGTAGGATACCATAAACCCATAAACCAGTATCAGCACGACCGCGATAATGAAAGCGGCGATGACCATCGTGATGCCTTCGGCGTGCGGCGCCTGGGCCGCGCCGGCCAGCGTGAACCGGGCCGGTAATCCGGTGCTGGCCAATACCTGGTAGAGTTTATCGCCCATCCCCAGTTGGGTGGCCTTGAGGGCGAACTTAACCATCAAATGCGTAAAGACACCGACGAATATAAAGGTGGCCAGCCCATAGACAATGGCAACCAGATGATACCAGATGTAGTGCCAGGGCCGGGCATAGAGATACTGGAACGAGCGGCTGATGGCGTCAAAACTGTCGCTGGATTCTACGGCGATGGTGCCGTAGAACATCGGCGAGGCGAACCTGAAGCCAATCAGGATAAAGACCATAATGAAACCGGACAGAATCGCCAGCGGGATGCCCAGGCCGACCAGGAGTTCGCCGGCATACGGAATCCGGCCGACCAGCCCGCCCAGCACATTGCAACCGAAGAAGAACAGGAATCCCAGGACCGTGATAATCCAGGGCGACAGGAAGGCCAGGTATTTATGGCCGGTGAACTTGAGCGACTTGCCCAGTTCCAGGCCCTCGTCCTTGGTCAGGTTGACCGCGGCGGTGCGGCTGATAGCGCCGCCGAAATACGCCCAGATAATCACCAACAGCAGATAAACTATCGGAATCACATACCAGGCATACGGCTGGAAGGTCAAACCGGAAAGACACTTAAGCGGGGTCCAGCCGCCCATAACGCACTCGCGCGGCGAGGGATGGCAATCCGCCGGGCTCGGCAGATGCGAATCGGCCGTAAATGCCAGCGTTTTGGCTGAATGCTTGAATAACATCGTCAGCGGAACATCGCGGTTGACCAGATGGTCCCAGATACTGGAATCAAGGATACAGGCGGCCCCGAAGATAATCACAATGGAAAGCGTCAGTGCGATGAAGCCGAGCAGCAGTTTCTTGACATCCAGGGCGACCGAGAAACCGTTAAACAGGTCGGTCCATTTGCCTTTCAATTCTCTCATATCTTAACCCTCCGTTTCAGTAAGCGGATTTAACGGATTGAACTAATAAATTATATCTGTTTTATCCGCTTAATCTGTTTACTACTATATATTGGCTGGGGATGAAGTCAAGAAAATATTCAAGTATAAATAAAAAAACCGTCCCGCACCCAAATGTTGAGATTACTCTCTGATGTTATCAGAGCCCACACAAACATTTAGGTGCGGGACGGTTGATAGTAGCGTTGGGGGTTTTTAGAACAGCCGCATCACAAAGGTCTTTATCTGGGCGAAGAGGCCTTTGTCCTGGAGCCGGGCAATCTCGGCGCCGGCTACCCAGAGGCACTGGCATATCATACAGGCCGCAATTTCCATATCCGGCGCATCAATGCTTTTGATTCTGACCAGCGGGGTCTGGCAGAACGGGCAGGCGGATTTGTCCGCCACGGCGGATGTGCCTTTGGCATCACCGCTGTTTTTACAGACTGATTCGGGCGAGCCCGTGGCGGCCCGGACCGCAGACGGGATATTGAACTTCACCCGCTGGCCCAGCGCCTTTTCCAGTTCGTTGACATTGAACCAGACGCCGCCGCAGTGACCGCACTGCTTATAATGGCCGGGCCGGGTGATAATCTCGTCTAACTCATTGTCACGGCAGTCCGGACAGGCCAGATAACTGTCTATAACCTTGACCTCCTGGATTTCATCCGCGGCCTCCGGTGCGGCATCCGTCTCAACATCCAGATATTCCTCTCGCGAGATATTCCTGTTCATACTTCCACTCCTATATCCCTCCAAATCTACGGTTACGTAATCATATCCCAGTTGCTGGAGTTTCCGGACTATCTGGTCTTTGTGTTGGACCAGGAGCGGAAGACGGTCTGGCTCAATCTCAATGCGGGCCAGGTTAACCTCGTTGGTGACGAATTCAGACTTATACCGGTGCGAGCGGACTCTGCAAACCTTAAAGCCCAAGCCCATCAGGAAATCCTCGGCCTGTTCCACCCGCTGAAGTTTGGCCGGCGTAATATTTTCGCCGTAGGGCAGTCTTGATGCCAGGCAGGCATAGGCCGGTTTATCCCAGGTGGGCACGCCCAATGACCTGGAAAGTTCTCTTACCTCCTCTTTGGTCAATCCGGCTTCTTTCAGTGGCGAGCGGACCTTTAACTCTACGGCCGCCCGCCGGCCGGGTCTGAAGTCAGCCCCGTCGGTTACCGTCGTTCCATCCAGCACATACGGGATATTTTCTTTATCGGCCATCGCGCCCAGTTTCTTAAATAATTCCTGCTTGCAGTAGTAGCAGCGGTCGGGCGGATTGCCGGTAAATCCCTCTGATTGCAGTTCCGATGTCTGGATGATGCGGTGGCTGAGGTTAAGTTGTTTGGCGAATGCAACGGCATCGTTAAATTCGGACTTGGGGTATGTTTCGGATATGGCGGTGACGGCAATGGCGCGCCGGCCCAGCGCCTCATTCGCCGCATAGGCCAGGAAGGTGCTGTCCACGCCGCCGGAATAGGCCACCACCACGCCGCCGCAGGCGCGGAGAATGTCCTGCAGTTTCTTGTATTTGGATTCCAGTTCGGATGATATACTCATCGGATTAATCATTTGCTGTCCGGCTCTTTAGTTTCTGCGGCATCGCGGCGGATGTCGGCCAGCCGGTCCGGCCGCCGGCGCTGCGACCTGATACTGAAAAATATAACCAGGCCCAACACCCCCAGCGCCGCAATCAGTCCAATCGCGATGATTAGCCCGAACTCTTTAGCCGCGCTGGACGGCGGCAGATGGACTTTGGTTATCCGGCGTCCGATGATAAACGGCGCATCGTTGTAAAGGCCGGGTTGCCTGCCCCGTTCAAGTTCATAGCGGGCAATCTTCAGGAAGGCGCCTTCTATTTCAACATCATCGGCATTACGGCGCGAGTCTTCAAAGGAGGTAAATTTATCCGGCTGGTCTATCAGGTGGAAGCGGTAGAACCGGTCGTAGCGCGGGTCGGCCACCACGCCTTCGTAATAAATCTCCACGCCGCCCGGATTGGTGTTAAGTTTATAGGGATTAAGATAAAGCAGGAGGCCGCTGGCCCGGATGAATTCGGCCCGGTGCGCCGCGGGGTTCTTTAACAATTCCTGGTGAGTCACTTTGGGATTAACCCGTTTTGATATTTCATCAGGAGATAATTCGCTGACATATTTCATCAGGGTGTTGTAGGGCTCGTCCTGGGTCAGCCGGGTTCGGTCTATGACGCTATCAAAGCGCCCTTCAAAGCGTTTGTATATTAACGGGCTGTCCGGCGGCGCGGGCGAGACGGTTTCAGGCAGTTCAATCGCCGGCGATATGGGCGTGATATCCTGGGCCACGGCAAAATTAATCGCCGCAATAATGACAAATAAACAGACTAAAATAACTCGTTGAATCATAATATCTGGAATCAGTGAAATCTGCGTAATCCGTTGTTATGAAGGCAACTGGGCGCGGATAATATATCTCATTATTTTATCGGAGTCTTGCGAGGTAATTTCCTTGAACTTCAGCCCCATTTTACATTGCTTGGTAACCTCGTTAACCGAGTCAATCCAGGCCACCCGGGTCAATGCCTTGACCGACTCGGTTTCAGTCGGTAACATAATATTAATACCGATAACTATTTTCTGGGTTAAAAGGTCGGGCAGCCAGCCGAGGTTTGGCACGGTTCCATCCAGGAGGATACCGCCCGCGCTGATGTTGTTGGTTATCCCCTGATAGATTTCTTCAAGCCGCGGGTCGGTGATATGCGAGCAGAAGAATTTATAGCGGACCGTAAGGGTGGTTTTGATACGGATAAATTCCCGGCGTTCCTGTTCATAAAATGGTGACATAACAAAATGTGCCTATCCCAGCCGCTTTTTCACATTGCAGCCGACCTTGAAAACAATAACCTTGCGTTTCGGTACCATTACCTCTTTGCCCGTTTTTGGATTCCGGGCCTTGCGGGGTTTGCGTTCCTTAAGGATAAACACGCCGAAATTGCGCAATTCCAGCCGGCCTTCCCTGATAACCGTGTCAATGATAATATCCAAAGCGGCCTGGATGGCTTTTTTGGCTTTGATATCCGGCATTTTGGCTTTCTTGGCGACCAGATGAGCGATGTCCTTTTTATGCACCATAAATATCCCCCCTCTTAAGCAAACGCCCGATATGACACCAGAACATTTACTTTTTACTTCTTGAGCGGTTCCAACGTAAAGGTTATTTTCTTCTCTTCGTTATTTCGCAGGAGCGTGAGCGTTACTTTATCGTTGAGTTTCTTGACGCTCATCGCCACTTTTAAGTCAAGCATATCATTAATAGGTTTATTGTCAAGAAAAGTTAGAACATCGCCTTTGGCGACGCCGGCTTTTTCCGCGGGGCTGCCCGGCATCACGCCGCTGATAACCAATCCCTGTTTGGGTTTGTCTTTATCTTCCACAACTGCGGCTGATTTTACTTCCAGCGTTTTGCCGTCTGCCGGTTTCCCATCTTCAGGTTTCTTTTCCACCAGAACGCCTATCTTGACGTCAATGGTGATACCCAGCATCGGGCGGGTCTCGTCAACCTTTATGGTTTTGGTGAACCAGACATAATCGGCCGGGCTGTCGGTGTATTGGAACAACTCGGTGAGCGATTCCCTGTTCTCGGCGCTGAGTTCCACCATCAGGATAGCGCGGTAGTCAAGTTTGGTCCGCTCGGCCGCCCGGCGTGGTATGCCAAACCGGTGGACAATGTGCCCGCCGCCGACTATCACGACCATCTGCCCGCCGGCCGAATTAAGATGTTTGGCCACTGATTCGGCCATCGTATCTTCCCAGATACACTGCGATTCGTAGAAGCGGTCAAAATCCTTCTCCGTGAACCGGCCCATTTCCATATGGGGTTTGAACCTGGCCTTGACATACTCGCGATGGGTTTTGTCGGTTATATCTATATGTTCGGCTATCATTGTCTTCTCTTCATCCGTCAGCGATTTTATTCCGTTCTGGGCCACCTTCTGCCGGACCTCAGGCGGGGCGTTCAGGGCCACCACCTTAAGCGATTTGGCCTTGGCAAAGTTTACCAGCGGCTGATACATTATCCACTCAAAATTCCAGCGCCCGTAGTATTCGGTCTTGCGGAGCATCTCGTGCTCGCTGATACTACCCGCGACATAATCGTCCAGATATTTCTGGAACGGCCGCTGGAACATCTCCATCCCTAACGAAACCTTGCTCTGGTTCTTCTCGTATAGGGCTTTAAGGACTCGCTCCTGCGCCTGGTGGTGCAGGACGTTGTCGTGCGTCTCGCCCACATAGACCACGCCGGTCTTAGCCGCATCCTCTATCATCGCATCAAAATCCACGAAGGTCTGGTTCTTGACATCGTAGATTTTGCCGGCCAGTTCAGACTCAGGTTTGTCCAGCAATGACTTAAGCGAGGTTTCCTCGCCGCCGGCCGCAACATTACTGAATATCATCAGTGATAACATACCGGTTAATAGAACAAACCGCTTCATAATACCCTTCCTTTCTCTTCCGTTTCGGTTTCTATTGACGGTTTCTTGACCCAGTTTTCCCACTGGGCGTATTTGGGAACGTAATTAAAGAAAAATAACAGCGAAATGGACAGAAACAAATAGAAATCCAGCGGCTTGCCGGAGAGTATAAACAGGCACAGCCCTAAAATCGTTACCGCCTCGGACAGCGCATATCCGACAATTGACGCCGTGAACAACCGCCGGATGCGCATCCTGATATCATCCGCTTGTTTGATGCCGGCCGTAAGTATCCGATTCCTGATAAATGCGGTCATAAAAAATCCGATTACGGTAATTCCCAGAAATACATATCTGACAGCATCCGCCGACCGGTTCGGCGCGACGGTTTTAATCCAGTCCGGGTTTCTCCTGATAATTGCAACTGCGGCAACATAGAAGACCAAACTGGCCATAATCGCCCCGCCGATTATCGCGCTGGTTTTATACTGTTTCTTGAGTTCGTCCATTTATTTCTCTTCTAATGCCGCCTGGGCCGCGGCCAGCCGGGCAATCGGCACCCGGAAGGGCGAGGCCGAGACGTAATCCAGCCCGGCCTGGTGGCAGAAATGAATCGTTTCAGGGTCGCCCCCGTGTTCGCCGCAGATGCCCACCCGGATATCGGGTCTGGTCTTTTTGGCTTTGGCGATACACATCCGGACCAGTTCGCCCACCCCGCCGGTATCAATTGTAACAAACGGGTCGCTGGTAAACAATTTATTCTGGATATAGAACTGGATGAATTTAGCCGCATCATCCCTGGAAAATCCGAAGGTCATCTGGGTCAGGTCGTTGGTGCCGAACGAGAAGAACTCGGCTTCTCTGGCAATCTCATCGGCCGTCAGTGCGGCCCGGGGAATCTCTATCATCGTGCCGACCTTGTAATGCACCTTTATTTTCTGTTCCCTGAACACCTGCTTGGCAATCCTGGTGACAATTTCTTTCTGGTGCTTCATTTCAGAGATATGCCCGACCAGCGGAATCATTATTTCCGGGAAAACAGATTTGACGCTCCCGACATTCGTCGGGACTCCGCCCCGGCGGGGCTTCGCATATTTCTTAGCCACGATACAGCCGGCCTCTAATATGGCCCGTGCCTGCATCTCGGTTATTTCCGGGTAGGTGATGCCCAGCCGGCAACCCCGGTGGCCCATCATCGGGTTGAACTCGTGCAGTTCCTCCACCCGGCGCAGTAATTTCTCTTTCTCCGCAGTCGGCTCGCCCCGCTCTTTGGCAACCGCTATTTCAACCATCAACTCCTCGCGCTTGGGCAGAAACTCGTGCAACGGCGGGTCAATGGTCCTGATGGTGACCGGATAGCCCCGCATTACATCTAATAACCCGACGAAATCTTCTCTCTGGAGCGGTAATAATTTATCCAGCGCTTTTCTCCGGTCCGGTTCGTTATCGGCCAGAATCATCTGCTGCATCAGCGGGAGCCGGTCCGGCGCGAAGAACATATGCTCGGTCCGGCACAGACCGATGCCTTTGGCGCCGAGTTTGATGGCCATCTGGGCATCGCGCGGAATATCGGCGTTGGCCTCCACGCCCAGCCGCCTTATTTTATCAGCCCAGCCGAGCAGTTTATTAAAATCCTGGTATGATTTTGATTTATCCGGTGTAAGGTTGCCCTTGATGACGTCAATCACCTCGGAATCGCGGGTGGGCACGTCGCCCTGCATCACCTCGCCGGTCGCGCCGTCAATAGAAACATAATCGCCTTCTTTAATTATGAGGTCCTTGACCGCGAATCGTTTGTGTTCTTCATTCACCTTAAGCGCCTCGCAGCCGACCACGCAGGGCTTGCCCATCTGGCGGCCGACCACGGCCGCGTGCGAGGTCATCCCGCCCGTGGCGGTCAGCACGCCCTTTGACTTGAGCATTCCTTCACTATCGTCCGGCGAGGTCTCGCTCCGAACCAGCAGGACCCGTTCGCCTTTGGCGGCCAGGGCCACGGCATCCTCGGCCGAGAATACGGCCTTGCCGGCCGCCGCGCCGGGCGAGGCGTTCAGACCCTTGGCTATCACCTTGAACTCTTTGCGTTTGGCCGGGTCAAATATCGGATGCAATAACTGGTTCAACTGGGTCGGTTCAACCCGCCGGATGGCCTCTTCTTTGCTAATCAACCCTTCATTGACCATATCAACCGCAATCAGGACTGCGGCCGGGCCAGTCCGTTTACCAACCCGGGTCTGGAGGAGATATAACTTGCCCTGCTCTATGGTGAACTCAAAATCCTGGATATCGCGGTAGTGTTTCTCCAGCCGGTCGGTGAGCGCTTTGAGTTGCTTGAATGCAACGGGCATATCCTTTGATAATTCCAGCAACGGTTTGGGGGTGCGGATGCCGGCCACGACATCCTCGCCCTGTGCGTTGGTCAGGTATTCGCCGTAGAATATCTTGTTGCCGGTTGAGGGGTCGCGGGTGAATCCCACGCCGGTGGCGCTGTCGTCGCCCAGGTTGCCGAATACCATCTCCTGGATATTCACGGCCGTGCCGATATCGTCCGGAATCTTATACATCGCCCGATAGGTTTTGGCCCGAGCCGTGTTCCAGGAAAGGAAAACCGCATCACGGGCCATTGCCACCTGGGTCAGCGGGTCCTGCGGGAACTTCCTGCCTGATAATTCTTCTACCGCTTTCTTCAGTTGGTCAATAAGTTTCTTATCAGGAGCCAAATTATTAATCCGTGCAATCTGTGGCTTGGTCCTTTCCACACCCAGAATCACATCCGCAAACATTATGATTAACCTGCGGTAACAGTCGTAGGCAAAACGGGGATTATTGGTCTTGCGGGCGAGGACCTCAACGGTCTGGTCGTTGAGTCCGATATTGAGGATGGTATCCATCATTCCGGGCATAGAGAACTTGGCGCCACTGCGGACAGAGACAAAGAGCGGCTTGACAGTATCGCCCAACTTCTTGCCGGTGGCGTCTTCCAGCCGTTTGATATATTGGCGGAACTGCGGCTCAAGTGATTTGGGGAATTGTTGTTTACGAAGTCGCAACGGAGTCCCGCTACTTATAGCGGGATTATCGTAGAAGAGCCGGCAGACTGCGGTGGAGATGGTGAACCCGTTGGGCACGGGCATACCCAGCCGGGCCATTTCGGCTAAATTGGCGCCCTTGCCGCCCAAGATGTCCTTGAGTTTGCCGTTGCCTTCGGTTCTCTTCCCTCCGAAGAAATAAAAGTGCTTCATATTAACAGTAAACGGATTAAACGGATTGAGCTGAACTTGGGAATAATGCCCGTGCGCAAATATACTCCGTTAAATCTGCTTAATCGGTTTACAGAATAATAATTAGAACATTAATCACCGGCGGAGTCAAGAATAATCTCATCGCCTTCACCGCAAAGAGCAGAAAGTTTCCTTACCTAACCACGAAGACTAAGACCACACACCCCTAAATCCCCTCTTGGTAGAGGGAACTTATTCCCCTCTTGAGAGGGGGTAGGGGGTGTGTCGGTCGGTCATCTAATGTAACCCATTAAATAGAGTTCGCACGCTGTAGTTACGCCGTCCCTGTAAACGGATGTTACGAACTTGCGATTAGCATCCAGCGGCACCAGCACGGTCAGATAGTTGGTGAAGTCCTTGGCCGCGGTATCCAGCCGGTAGAGCGGCATCGGGTCAACGGTCGGCTTGGTATAAAACTGGGCCTTGTAGCCGAACAGAATCGTGTTCGCCCCCGCGTGCGTCATCACCACCATCGCATATTTCGTTCCAACCGGGACATAAGGAGACAGGTCAATTCCCGTGTTGGGCACGGATGCATTAGACAGGTTGGAGAACAGCAGAAGGTTCTGGTTAATTGTAAATCTGTCTTCCATTTCGGCCGGTGTGGCCGGCGGGACAAGCGGTCTGCTCACCGGAGCAAACGATAGTTTGGCCGGAGTGACCTGCGCATCGCCTATTTCTGCGGTGGCGATGGGCGGCGCAATGGGTCTGGTGATAGCCGCGGCCGGTTTCCACTCAAACTTGAGTTGTGCCGCATTGTAGGTGGGCGTCTCGCCGTCTGCCGGACTGTCAATGGCGGATAGTTTGGCTGGTGTCACCGCGGCGGAGGATAGTTTCGCGGTAGATACCGCACTATCCGCCAGTTCTGTCCCGCGCACGGCGCCAGCCGCTATCTTGGCCGATATGACCGCGCTTGACGCAATCTTGGGCGTGGTTACCGCTCCATCCACAATCTCGGCCGTGCCGATGGTGCCGTCCGCCATCTTGGCGCTGGTAATTGCGCCGTCCTTAATCTCGTCCGTTCCGACCGGCGGGTTGAGCGGTCTGGTCGCTACTTGAAATGATAGTTTATCCGGCGTTACCGCGCCGTTCTTGATTTCCGCACTCTCCACCGGCGGTGTAATCGGCCTTGAGACCGGCGTGATGGTCATCTTATCAGGCGTGACCGCGCCTTCTTTAATCTGGCGATTCTCTATGGCCTTGTCGGCAATCTTGTCTGATGTGACCGCCTTTGAGGCGATGTTAATCGTCTTTACTTCCAATGGTTTTAATCTGTTTGTCATATCTTATTCTCCTTTTCTCCCACCGAAGTGGGAACTTTCCACAGAGCCCAGCACCCATCCAGTGGATAGGTGCTGGGTTTATCCGTGGTTTGGTTTAGACACCAAGCACAACCCGAATCCGCAGATACAGCCCTTTATCCTCGCTGAACTCAAAGGCGCAGTAGGACTTGGTTGCGTCGTACGGATAGGCGAACTCATTGCTCTTGGCTCTGTCCGAGAGTGCGGTGAGCATCGTCTTCAGCCGGTTGTTCTGCTCGTCCATCACGCTCTGCATCATATCAGAGTTGATGACGAGGACACCGGTCTGTGTCAGTATCTGGGTCAAGCCGGCGCGGAAACCCGGCCTCTGGGTATCGTATGCGATGTCATACGCTTGGCCCATGGCCTGGTCGCCCTCGCGCAGCATTCCGGATACCGTTTCCTTCTCACCGGTCAGCCAGAAACCTGCAATGACCGAGACGCCTCGGCCCCGGACCTTGTCGCCGGTCAGCCGGAGGGTCTTTGTCCGAACCCGCTCCAGCCACGCATCCACCGTATTGGCCACCTGGTCTTTGAAGCGTTTGGCTTCAACGCCATCAACCGTCTCAAACGCCAAAGCCAGTTTGTCGTTCCAGCGGTTATAAGCGGTGGCCAGGTTCTTACGATGTGTGTTCTGGATAGCGGCTTGGGTGCGACCTCGTTTGCTGATAAAGCCCACCGGCACATAGGGGCTATAGGCCTCAGCGGCCGGGGCGACCAGTTTCTGCTCAAACATACCCGCATCGGGTATCTTGGCATCAAGCCGGCTCTTTATCAGAGTCGCATTGTTGGTCATCCCCTGGACCCACTTCGGACCCATATCCTCGGCGGCCGGGAACTCTTCTGGCACCACGAGAATCAAACCTGTCTTTTCTATCGCTGCCATAAATTTACCCTTCCTTGTCCGTTATTTGTTGTGCTAACCGGCATAAACGGTAAACGGGCTTAGCCGTTTAGCCGGTTCGGATAAAAGCGCCGGGCGGTGGATAAGGTGACCCGCCTCAGCCACCGGGGTCACCCGACGCTTTGTCTTATTCATCTTTCTCCTCTTTTAATAAACGCTTGCTTTCCTGGGCCGCATCTAAATCGCTCTGGTTGACGATACTGCTGCGGTCTTTGGCCCAGGACATTACCGGCCTCAAATCCAGCCACTTACCGCTGGATAAGACCCGCACCGGTGAGAGGTTCCACATCTTGCGCCTGGGGAACTTCCACCTGTAGCAGTAACTGCAGAGCCAGTTGGGCAATGCCCAGCCCCCATCCTATCCCCCCTCTGCCGGAGGTGAACAGAGGGAGGAGTCAGACAGGGCTGAAAGGAGGTGATAACTATGGCTCTAATATCTATCAGGCAGGAAGCGTCAGCCACACGCTCCCTCTACCCAATAGGGAAAAAATGCCCAGTTTCTCCGGTATTTCCGCATCAAAGACAGAATCAATGGACAGTGTTACCGTAACAATAGTATTTATAAGATGTTAAGCAGGGAGAATCCTTGAGGGTTTCTTGCGGAAGTGTGATAAACTGCGGTGCGGAAAAGGGTTTTTCCGCACTTCCGCAGCCGCTCGGCAGATGGTCAGGGGCTGGTTATAGTATAAGGATTTCTCTTGACGCCTCTTCAAATAAGGTGTAATCTTTATTCAATTATCGGGGAGTGTAAAATATGCTGAGTAAAGTTACTATTCAGAATTATAAGAGTCTAAGAAATCTGGAAATACCATTGCGCCCATTAACGGTTCTGGTTGGCCCGAATAATGCAGGGAAAAGTAATCTTTTAGACTGCTTCGGATTCCTCCAGAACTTGGTAGAAAAAAGAGAAGGAGCGGTGAGTGCCCGTGGAGGCTTCCACAGGTTGGTTTATAACGGCGATATTAAAGAAACTATCGCCATTAATATTGATGGCACACCTATCAGCATTCCGGATGTTGATTATAGATATACACTACATCTGGTCTCTCAAGATGTTACCAGTTTTAGAATTACCAAAGAGACTCTTTTTGCTAAGGGGCGAGTTTTACCATTGGATAATAATACAGCAATTGGAAGTGCATTAATACCAGATGGTCGTTTGCTTTTAGAATACCCTGACAAAACCGAATCACACCAGTGTTCAGTATATGCACCAGATGGCAAAAGGATTGGCGGTGGTGGTCAAAACCCTCAACAATCTTATTTAAATTGGTGGAGCAACCCTGAACAATATCCTGTGCTTGGAGAGTTTTCTCAATCGGTTCGGAATTGGGGTTTCTATAAGATAGCCACGCGCACTATTAGAAAGCCGGTAGAGATTATCAAACAACTACGAATTAACGAGGATGGCAGTAATATTGCGGCCGTCCTTCATATTATCCGTTCGGAGCATTACGAGGCATTTAAAGAGATAGCCGAAAACCTGAAGAGCGTAGTGCCTGAATTAGACGAGTTACGCACCGAGATAAGCGAAGGCGCGGTTGGTCATACTTACATAGCAATCAAAGAAAAATCAGGCAATATCTCTATCCCGGCCTGGAATATGTCGGCCGGGACGCTTCAACTTATCGGGCTACTGGTTATTTTATTAAATCCATCTCCCCCGCCGCTTATATGTATTGAGGAACCGGAAGGCCATCTCCATCCCGGGCTTATGCAAGAATTTGCCCATATCATTAGAAGGGCATCTGAAAAGACACAGGTAATAGTCAGCACCCACTCGCCATTTCTGCTTAATTACCTTAAGCCCGAAGATGTGCTGATTGTTACCAAGAAAGATGGCGCAACTAATGTAAAAGAGATGGCCAAAACAGATGGGTTGAAAGAGGCGTTGAAAGTATTAGGTTTAGGCGAAGTCTGGTTCGGCAATAGCGACCTTGGTGGCGCAACTCCTGTTGAAGGTTAAGGATGACGATTGTAATAATAACTGAAGATAACAAAGGGCGTGAACCTGTTTATACGCTGGCAAAAAAGATATTAAGCCAACCTAACATCAGAATCAAATCTGACTTTGCATCCAAAGGCAACCTTTTAGACCCTGAAAAGGCGATTGCTAAAATGAGTCCTTATTTAAGGGATAAGGATGTTTCTAAAATAATCGTCTGTGTGGATACCGAATGCACCCAGACAAGTCCCCAGAAAATACAGGATACCGGCCGGCAGGTGGCCAAGTTAATATCCAAACCACCTGTTAAATATTGCCCGGTGGTTCACGCCCTGGAGAGTTGGTTGGCATCCGACCCCAAGCCAATTACAAAGCGGCTTGGAAAGATATTTTCTCTACGACAGGATGAGTGCAAACCAAAAGATTTTCTGGAGCAGGAATTTAAGAAAGCAAATAAGGAAGATAGTTACCGCTATATCCGGGAAAACTCCAGAATCGCCGAAGAGGTTGATATAACAACCATTGAGGGGGTTAACCAGAGTTTCAAAGGGTTTATCAAGGCGCTTAAAAATCCATAATGTTCCGCCTATTCTATCGTGTTATGCCTTGAGGCGGCCAGCTGGATAACCGGCAGATAGTTGCCGCTCGGCCTGTCAAAAACAATGGCGTCATCGGTGATACCCAGCAGGTTTTTGAGTTTCCGATTAAGGTCATCAACCTGTTTACGGAACTTATCACGGCTTTTACGGCGCTCAGATTTATCAGCACCATAAGGCGGCGGATGACCATTCTGACCGCAGACCGCAAAGGCAATCAGGAGCATCCAGGCCATCACCGGCTCATCACCCTGGCTATGCCGGAATCCTTCAAGTTGGGCCGGTCTGTAAATCCCTATCCCCTGCCATTTATCACCGACAAGAACCTCTATCTTAACCTCGGAATTACCCTTAATAAATTGCAGAAATACCTCTTTGGCGGTAGGCGGGATAATATTGCCGGTCGCTTTGCGGACTTCCATTATCATATCCCGGACATTGACCAATTCGGCCTTAGCGGCTGAAGGCGCCCGGACGGATGACATCATTTTGCCCGGCAGGCCCAAGGGCGTTATCTCTATCAAATGGCCATCTTTATCGGTAATGCTTATCTTAACCTGTTTCTGTCTTGACACCTCGGCTATTTCACCGAGTTTGCTGGACACGCTGGCGCGGGTCGTATCAAAGGTGAGCAGGCCGTCCATCTGGGCCGCCTTTGATAGTTCCGGCGTGAATGATTGCGATGCCTCCAGCCGCCGGCGATTTTCCTTGAGGATACCCAGCATCTCGTCAGTATGCCCGTATTTGAGATATTTCAACGCCCCCTCAATATTAGAAAGTATTTCCGGCACATCTTCCGGCTTGACTGATTGCGGATGGTCAATCGGCAGAAGGAGGGCGCAGATGTCCCGTTTGGCCTCTAATAAGATGTCTATTTCTACAAGCAACCCGTTGCTTCGTTTGAGCATCCCGCTGAATGATTCCCGCAGGCCGTCTAAGAGTTCAGTTCGCTGGGATAATTTGGCCGGTTCGTTGAAGAGGTTTTTCAGGTCGTTATCCAGCGGAATCAGTTGCAGGTATGCCTCTAATAACTCGGCGATATAACTGATATTATAACTTTGTTTGAGGTCGGCGGGCAGGACGGCCAGGGCGGTTTTTGCGCCGGAGAAATATTGCCGGGCTTGATTGAGGTCATCGCCCTGATAGTAGGCGGATAAGCCGGCTGACCAGGCATAATAGAAGTCCATCAGGACGTGACCGCGCTCATCAATCGCCCGGTCGGCTTGGTTAAATGACTGGCTGGCCTCGCTATATCTATGCAGGTCTAATAAAACCAGCCCGGTCTGGAAACGGGCATAAGAATTATCCGGCTCTAATTCTACGGCCTTTCGGGCGTCCTTGAGTGCAAGTTCCAACTTGTCCGGGATGAGTTGTTCTTTATAAAATCCGGCCCTGGCCAGATAACCATCTGCGGATTTGGGTGCCAACTCTATGGCCTTGCTATAGTCGGACTGGGCCTTGTCAATCTGGGCGATACGGCTATAAAAATTAGCCCGGGCCAGATAGTAAACGTCCTTCTGCGGCGCCTTTTCTATGGCCTTGGTATAATTATATATCGCATTATCATTCTGATGCAGACGGCTGAAGAACTCGGCAAATGCGAAATAATTAGCCGGCTCATCCGGCTCTAATGAAATGGCCTTATTATAATCGGCCACGGCCTCGTCTATCCGGTCAATGGTTTCATATAATAAAGCCCGCCAAATATACGCTTCATAGTCTCTGGGGTTTAATTCTACTATCTTGTTACAGTCGGCCAATGCCTCATCCGGACGGTTGAGTTGAAGATATATGCCTACTCTGAAAATATATCCATCAGGATTATCGGGCGTTAATTCAATGGCTCTGGTGAATGCTTCAAGCGCGGCCGGCAGGTCGCCTTTGTCCCTAAAATCCAGGCCCTGTTTAAGATAATCGTTCGGTTTGGCTTTTTTGGGCTTATCTTTTTTCATACCGGCATTCAAACTACCTGTTTTAGGAACAAAAATCAAGAAATACCATAGCGCTACTGTTATAAGACTATCTTAGTATGGATATAAGATGACCGAGGCAGGGGTATAAGACTATCTTAGTACGGGTATAAGATGACCGAAGTAGGGGTATAAGACTATCTTAGTACGGGTATAAGATGACCGAGGCAGAGGTATAAGACTATCTTAGTATGGGTATAAGATAACCGAGGCAGGGATATAAGACTATCTTATAACGGCTATAAGATGACCGAGGCAGGGGTATGAGACTATCTTAGTAGAGGCATAAGATGACCGAGTGATGGGTATAAGACGGTCTTATAGCCGCAGCTACCCCCTCCCCCCACCCTACCCCAGCCCCCTTGTCGGGGTTCCGTGCGTGAAATCAGCCAGAAAATGGGCTGAGGGAGGACAAAATGGCAAATTAAAGTAAACTGATTGAGCGGATATAGCAGATTGTGCCTGAACGCCTTCAGTTCAATCAGCATACGTATTCCTCCACTTATATTAAGCGTAAAAGGGGGTTGATTGGTTCACTACTTGTTGAAAATAATTGCGATTTTTACCAAGCCGCCACGATGATTATGGCAGGTTCGGCGGGACAGGCCCGACTACGCCCAATCTGGTCTAATCGTTATTTTATCTCCTCCAGGGTGACGCCGGTGAAATGATACGGGATATATATTTATCGTCCATCCGTCAACGCCGGGTAGCGGTAATAGACCTGGAGCGATAGGATGGCCATAGAGGTGGCATAAATCCGTCCGCCGAAGTAGCCCCACTTGTCGTCCGGTACCCAACTGCCGGCATACGAGCCGTTCCTGACCTGTGATTTCAGGAGCGTTTGCTTGGTGTTCTTGTTCCATGTCTCCCAGTCCTTGCCACCCTGCAGAAACATAGAAAGTGTACCCCAGTAAGTATAATAGAAATCGCTTTCTGTCTCCGGGTGCTCGTCCTGGAGGTGTGGCAACCTTTTGGTCAGGAGATGCGCCTGCAATTCGGATAATGCGCTGGATGATTGGTCCATAAATAGTTGGCCGGACATCCCGGCCGCGCTCAGGCCGTAAGGGCCGTTGGGGTACTGCTCTGGCGCGCTGTAGCCCACGAATCCATCGGCATTGGTGAGCGAGTTCAGCCAATTCTTGGCCTTCTCCAGAGACTCGGCCGCTCCGCCGATGCCCAACGTTTGAGCCAGTTTCAGAGACGGTATCTGCCAGGCCGTGACCGATGAGTCGCCTGCGGTCGGGCTACCTTTAGTATAGCCCCAGCCGCCATTGGCGTTCTGGGCGCTGATTATGAAACTCACCGCCTGATTGACCGGCCTTTCCAGCGCCGGGTCTCTGCTCATAATATAATCTTCCAGCAGACATAAGGTGGCCAGTCCGTGGTTATACATATAGTTGACCGGTTTGTCCCGCATCCCGCTATAAGTAACGGGATCTCCACCGATAAGTGCGGGACTGCCTGCCTGCCCGCCTTCGGCGTTCGGGCGGGCGGGCTTGCCATTAAGCGTCTTCGGTCCAACCAGCCCGTCGCTATCCTGCTGTGCCAGCAGGAATTTGATTCCCCGGTTGACCAGTGCCGTGTAAGTATCCCGACGCTCCGGTCGGGACTCCGCTGCGGCTCCGCCTGAGATATGATTATGCCCGTCGGCCAGGAAGCAGAGCAGTGATAGACTGCTTAAAGCGACCTGGTATTCCTTACGGCCGCCGTATCTGGAACCGTCCCAGGCGCCGTCCGGCGATTGGGCCTGGGCCAGCCAGTTGAGCCCGCCCTTGACAGCCGGTTCGGTATCGCCGGCCTGATATTTCTGTAGTAATTCGCGGCGGGTTTTGATATTAGAGCGCCCGTTAAAATGGGCGAGCAGTTTATCGTCCCGGTCCGGCACCGGCTTCAGTTTGACCTTCCAACCGTCAACCGGTCTGGTGACAATAATCCCTTCAGGAATGGGACGTTTTATCCTGTCCGGCAAAGGTGTTGGTATATCGTCTTCACCGGCCGGGCGTTGGACCGCCGGCTCACGTTCCTCGGGCTTTATCTCGCCTGCAACCAACGGCAGACCGGGTGACGAATCCAACAATTTCTTTTCTTCCTCAACCCGCTGGGCCAGACGGATGGAGATTGTTTTTTCCTGCTGTTTCTGGACGGGCCTAATAAAGATAATAGATAGACCGGCGAATATGATTAGATGCACCGCGACCGAGACCGCCCAGGCCGGCACATAGGAAAACCGCGGGATAAACCATAAAGTGTGAACCGGCTGTGGCTGAAAGCGGCTAACCTGCTCCATTATCCGTGTTTTCAGCGCCGGTGACGGGGTTATCGGCGGGATTGACTTCAGCCGGCCAATGGTGGCTTTCAGCGCCGCAAACTCCTGCCGGCAATCCGGGCAGTCCAGTAGATGCGCTTCTATTTCCGCGCGCTCACCGGTTGTTACCTCATTGTTGAGATAACTCACCAAATCATAGTTCTTGTCGCATTTCATATATCGTAAACGGATTAAGCTGATTTAGCCGATAATCCGTCCTATCTGTTAAATCAGTTTACTTGTTTATCTGTATTTCCATCTTCTTCTTTATCTGCATTATAGCGGCGGACACCCTGGTCTTAACCGTGCCTAATGGGATTTCCAGTATCATACCTGCTTCTTCGTAACTCAGTTCCTGGAATACGCAGAGTTCCAGGGTGATTCGTTGTTCCGGGCTCAAATTATCCAGGTACTTTTTAAGAAGCCCAATATTCTCCCTCTGGACAACGATCTCCTGCGGCGCCGGGCCGTCGGACTTAATAAAGTCCTTTAACTCGGCATCCGCATCGTCGCCGACCTTCGTTTCCAGCGAAACGGATTTTCTGCGGTTTTCCTCGCAACGCCGGTAATCCGACCAGGCATTTCTGGCCAGGCTGAACAGAAAGGTCTTAAAGGCCGCCCTGGGTTGGTACTCCCGGGCGGATTGGACCAATCTGGTAAACGTATCCTGGGTTAAGTCTTCGGCAACCTCCTTATTAAAAGTCAATCTATAAAAGAAGTTCAAGACCTTCTGCTGGTAGCGGTTAAGCAATTCCTCAAAGGCCGCTACCGCTCCCGTCCCAGTGGGAGACTTATATGCCAGAAACAGTTCCTGGTCAGACCGGTCAGAGCATAAAGGGGACATATATCTGTCCTATTATATAAGCGTAAAAAGGGGCTGTTTGGTTCACCTTGTTAGAAAAATAGTTTAATATTTCCGCCCCTCAATATCAGTTACGCTATAACTCTAATGAAATACTAAAGTTGTGGGGAGCCGGCGTTTCCTAACGGGGTAAAGATATTTTAATAAAACCACTGATAAACACTGACTTCAATCCGCGTCCAGTCTTCGTAGTCCCGCTGGAACGGAGTAGGCTAATCTGTGGCTTTATTTGGTAAACCGCTTAACTGTCTTTTCGTCCAGTTTCAGGACGACCTCGGTAATCAGTTTAACGGCGTTATCATAGTCGGCCCGGTGGATAATGCCTGAATGTCCGTGGATGTATCTGGTTGGGACGCCGATATAGATGGTCGGCACGCCCTCGGCGTGGATATGGATGGCCGCGCCGTCGGTTGCGCCGCCTTCGGTGACTTGGAGTTGGTACGGTATCTTCTTCGTCCGGGCTGTTTCTATCACGAAATCCCTGAGTTTCAGGTGCGGAATCATCCCGCGGTCATAGATATTTATCTGCGGTCCTTTACTGAGCGTGCCGAGGTCCTTGTCCTCGGTGCCGGGCGTATCCTGGGCCAGCCCCACCTCGCAGATAATGGCAATGTCCGGATTGACCACATCCACGGCGGTCTGGGCGCCCCGGATACCGACCTCTTCCTGCACGGTGCCTACCCCGTAAACTGTATTGGGATGCCGCTTGCGTTTGAGTTCGTTAATCACCGAGATAAAGAGCGCGCAGCCGAGCCGGTCGTCCCAGGCCTTGGCCATCAAATAATCGGGGTTGGCCATCACGGTAAAAGGCGAATCCGGTATAATCGGGTCACCCGGACGGACGCCCAATTTCTCTGCGGCTTTCTTATCAGCGGCGCCGACATCAATAAAAAGACTCTTTTTATCCGGCAGTTTGTTACGCTCCTCTTCGGACATCTGGTGCGGGGCCTTGGCGCCGATGATACCGGGAATCTCGCCTTTATGAGTTTTGATAATGACGCGCTGGCAGAGCAGTTGCGGATGATACCAGCCGCCCAGCATCGTGAATTTGATGAACCCTTGCTCGGTAATCGTTTTGACCATAAAGCCGACCTCGTCCATATGACCGGGCAGCATTATACGCGGACGCTCCGAAGCGCCCTTCTTGGCGCAGATGATACTGCCCAGTTTGTCATAAGAGATATCGGTTAAACCATCCAACTCTTTACGAATCAGATTTGATACCTCGTCTTCATAACCCGGCACGCCGTTGACGGATGTCAGCCGTTTTAACAAATCCAACGTTTCCTTATCCATAATCTCGTTCCCTTTCTTCAGTAAACTGATTGAACAGATGACCGCCGTAGCGGTCACCCTGAGCAAGGCGAAGGGTCTACTCCTAATGATTCGA
>JACQXL010000144.1 GCA_016208805.1 Planctomycetota bacterium
CCCGGAGAGTGTCATTCTGAGTCCCGACACGGAGTGTCGGGACGAAGAATCTCGTCCCAAATACGCATAAAACGGAGATTCTTCACTCCGCTTCGCTCCGTTCAGAATGACAAAAGGGGCATTTCGCAAGAGTTCAGAATTAGATAGAAGCCGTAATAAAATATCGCATGTTGGCTTTTCTGAAGATTGGGCAAAATCAAACGGTAAGGTAATATACCAAGGATAGAAAACGGTAGTGTCAATAATTTGGTTGGCTGGTGACACACCCGCCGGCAGATAGCCATATCCTTATAACCCGCATAAAATCTATCTTTACGGGAGATTTAACTATAGTTTTCCGCCCTTTTTGCCGATATAATAAGTGGAGAGAGGGATGTCTTATCCCCCTCACCCGAACAGCAGGCCCCACGGGGGTCTAACTCGCCCCGATGTAACATCGGGACGACTAAGAAAGGGGGTGAGGAAAATGTTGGAGAAACCTTACGATGACGAGCAGTCCGAGTCCGAACGTTTTGAGAACCAGTGCTTTGACCAAGGGGGTAAAAAACCGCCCGAACTCCCGCCATCATCTTCTAAAAAGGACCGGATTTTAGTCCTGATAGATTGCGTCCTGCCGATTGTCCGGAGATACTTCAGCGACGACGAGATAGACTTTATGATTGCATTCCGGGCCAGCCGGGGCAATGTCAATCTGACCGCGCACGCCATGGATAAAGAATTGCCCACGGTCTATTATTACCAGAATACGGTGCTAACGAAGATGGAAAAACTGGCCAAACTGCTCATCCGCCTGCTCAAGAAGGCCGGCTAACCCACCCACGGGGCAGGTCATGCCAAAGGCACCTGCCCGACTGCGGTCAGGCGGGGATCCGCCTCAGGCGTGACATCTCCCCCTCCGGTATGGGGCCGGAGGGGGGGGACACTCCGGGGGGTAGCATATACACTACCCTACCGTCTATGGGACATACCCCTACCGTCTATGGGACACTACCCTACCCTCTATCGGACACTACCATACCCCCGCTGGGGCACTACCTACCCATCCATAAGACACTACCATACCGTCTATAGGACACTACCTACCCATCCATAGGACACTACCATACCGTCTATGGGACGCTACCTACCCGTCTATCGGACACTACCATACCGTCTATGGGGCGCTACCTACCCGTCCATAGGATACTACCATACCGTCTATAGGACACTACCCCCTAGCCCCACGCCTACTACATACAGTTAATGAAGGTTTGTGCGCCGAACTATAAAACCACTATAAAAACGAACAATTGGCAAAATTTTTAACTCTATATTTTACAATAAGTTGTGTATTTTAGGCCCTGACAAACTTTATAAAACCACTATAAAACCGCCTATATACCAGAGGGGAAGAAGAGACTCCCCTCCGAAAGGCAGGGTATAGGTATGAGACGGTTAATAGTTATTGGTGGCTTGGTGTTAGTGATTCTAATTGCGAATTGCGAATGGCGAAATTCCGAAATTCCAAATTCGCAATCCGAAATCCCTGTTGTTGATTTTTCTAAGAAGCCGTCCGGAAATCCCTATCAGGAGTTATATGAGAAGATGCTCTATCCGACGGTCAGGATAAAGGCGGGCTTGGCTACCGGTTCGGGCGTAATCATTAACCACCAAGACACGAAGACACGAAGAGATTATATTTATATCCTATCAGCGGCTCATGTCGTGGACGACCAGGGCACCGTGACGGTAGAGTTATTTTATCCCCAGAACATAGAAATTGAAGCATCAGTAATTATCACGGATACTACCAAAGACTTGGCGCTCCTCCGCGCTCTCTGTTCCGCCACGGCGGGAGTGAAGTCATACCTGGCCCCAGTGGATTATAAGCCGTACATATTTACACCGGTCTGGGCGGTCGGCTGTTCATTAGGACTTCCTCCAAGACCATCCTTCTGGTATATTACGGCAATTCCGCAATCCGCAATTGACAATCCGCATTGGGAGATATCATCCCCCATTCTGCCCGGCAACTCCGGAGGCCCGGTCTATGCGCTAGTCCCGTCGGATGACGGGAATGCCCGGACCTACGAGGTTATCGGCATTGCAGTCTGGGTGCGGACTCATAACGGACAATTGATAACCACAATGGCCGGGATAGTGCCTATAGGAGAAATCTACGAGTTCTTAAAAGAGTACACGGATTTAACAGATTTATCAGATTAATCCGCTTAATCCGTTTACTGAAAGGGGGAACATCATGAAAGAGTACGGAAAATGTTGTGTCTGCGGCGAGGACATCGGTCCCTATTACGGCGATGATGAGTCCGATTGCCTGTGCAAGGCCTGCTACAACAGGACGCACTCCAGGTCGTCCCTGCCCAGTTGCCGGAATGGCTCCGAGCGCGTCCTGACTGCCGGCCAGCGGCAAGAGATTTGGAAATGGCAGGACGAGATTGACGAACGGATAGACCGCGAGGAGCAAGAGGGCTCAGCCGGAGTAACGGCGAAACTACCCAAGAGACCGCTAATCGGCGCGGGTTATGCGACGACTAACTATCACTGCTGGTTCAGACCCAATGCGGAATGCAGCAAGCTGAATGCGGAGTTCGTGGGCATTTCATTTCGCAATCCGCAATCCCGAATTCCGCAATTATGAAGGGAGGTGATAACTATGCCATTTACCAAGAAGTTTGAACTGAAACTCTATGTGCCGGAGCACTGGGAAGTTGCGGCCGATATGGTAGAGCGGTGGGCAAACGGACTAAAGAATGCGGCTGAAACAGCCAATGTCCGGCGTCAGGCCAAGATACCTGATGACGGAACATTCATCAATGTGATGGCCAGCCGGGCCACTCAAGAATACCGCGCGTACCTTAACCCGGCCTTCAAGAGCAAGAGCGACCGGACCGCCGAGAACATCCAGGACACCCACTCCAAGAATATCGTGACGGCCTTTGACCGCTGGAACGATAAAATCAACAAGGCCTATGCCACAGTTGATGGAGTGGTCGCCAAGCAATTCAAGAGCCAGGTGGACAACGCCCAGGATAAATGGGCGCTCCAGGTTGGTTCTAAGGTATTGCGGTTTACCGGCGATAAGATTCGCGGCCGGAGCGTGGCTCCGATTGCGGCTTATTATCTGGTAGGCGATGAACGGGCAGTCGGCTGGATTAGACCCAGTGACTTAGCGGACGGCGCTCCTTACGACATCGCCCGCGACGGTGAAAGGGTTGCGCTCAAGGCCGCATTCCAGCAGAGATTGGTTCAGGGCGGACAGATGATTGTCAACTCGGAATATCGCGCCTCTGTGCTCACATCACAGAACACGATTAACACCGCGCTCCTGAACGGTTTCAGGGATACGACCAAGGCCGATGCCTTTGTCCTCACACCGGCCGCAGATAAATGCTTCTGCGTCTGGGCGATGGACGGCACACTCCTGTATCTGCACATACAGGTCGGTTTGACTACACCGTAAGTTAGTCAGCGTGAGTGTCCCGCTCTTTCTGCAGAAAGAGCGGGGCCGACCACGCTCTACAATAATGTGTCATTGCGAGCCCGCAGGGCGTGGCAATCTCAAATAGATTGCTTCGTCGCTCCGCTCCTCGCAATGACAGAAAGAGGAATAGGTGATTTATGACAACCTATAGAAGAAGATGGTATTTGCCCTTTAGTGGCACGACGGAAACGATTACCGACAAAGCCATCACCGAAAGCAAACTCGCCGACGAGGCGGTAACTTCATCCAAGATTAAGAACCAAACGATTCAGGCCGAGGATATTGCCGATAAGGCCGTGACCTTAGCCAAACTGGCGTATGATGTGCCGGCCTTGGGAATTCCTGATAATTCCATCACGGCAATGAAACTCGCCGATAATGCGGTAGAAAAACGACATCTCAAGACCGCATCCGTGGATACGGACGAGATTGCACCGCAAGCCGTGACCGGTGATAACATACGAGACGCGAGTGTCACACCAGCGAAGTTGTCGTTTACGCCGGCGACCAGACCACTTACCCCGCCAGTTACGAGTGATGAGTTAGGAGTGATGAGTGTAACGACCGAGA
>JACQXL010000145.1:0-1252 GCA_016208805.1 Planctomycetota bacterium
GGAACAGGCTCATGATCTCCAGCGCCATGTCGGGATCCAAGTTGCCGGTGGGCTCATCGGCCAGGAGCAGCATGGGCTCGTTGATGAGGGCCCGGGCGATGGCCACCCGTTGCTGCTCGCCGCCCGACAGTTGGGCCGGACGATGGTGCAACCGCCCCTCTAATCCCACCCTTAATAGTATCTCTTTCGCTTTGGTTTTCAAGGAATATCTGTTGGCCAGATACCCGCCGACCGAATACCGGATAAGGTAGGAGAGCATCACGTTTTCCAGGGCATTCAATTCGGGCAACAGGTGATAAAACTGGAAGATAAAGGCAAATGCGTTATTCCTGATACCGGCCCGTTCGGCATCCTTGAGTTTATAGAGGTCTCTATCCCTGAAGAAGACCGCGCCGGAGGTCGGTTTATCAAGTAATCCTAATATATGTAACAGGGTGCTTTTGCCGGCGCCGGATGGGCCGACCACGGACAGAATCTCGCCGGCCTTCAACTCCAACGTGATGCCCTTGAGCACCTCCAGCACTGTTTCGCCGCTCTGGAAACTCCGCGTCACATTGTCGGTCTTTAAAATATACTGACTATCCATATTGAGTAAGCGGATTAAACTGATTAAACGGAAAATATATATTGATTTCCGTATCCATCCGTTAAATCCGTATTATTTCAGTCTGATTCTTTTAATCTGGGATTAACCAATCGTTTTATAAATAGTTTGTCTGTTCTGAAATTTACTAATAGTCCTAACTTTATGTTTGCGGCTTTTAGATAACTTAAGAGTTGTGCTTCAAACATAGGGTGCATTTCAGTCACTGCTTTTAACTCTAAAATAATCTTATCAAAAGCAACTAAGTCAACGCGGTACTCATCAATAATGTCTCCATCATATTTGATAGGGATTGGTTTCTCCTGGCTGAAAGGGATATTATCATTAACGAATTCTTTCATCAGGGCCTTTTTATAGGTTTCTTCTCTAAAACCAGGCCCCAATTTGTTATACACATTCATCAAGCATTTCCTAATCTTAAAGGCTAAGTCTTTATAAATAAGTTCTTCGGCCATAAATTAGTAGGCGGATTTATCCGATTAATCCGCTTAATCAGTTTACTGGATTACTCGTATTTGAGCGCCTCCACCGGCTCCAGCCGGGCCGCCTTGACCGCCGGATAGATACTGAATAGCACGCTCATTGCTATTGTGGCGGCGATAATAATTACAATCGCCAACGGATTTATTTCGTATGGTATGGCCGTGA
>JACQXL010000145.1:1264-4672 GCA_016208805.1 Planctomycetota bacterium
AATGGCATTCAGGTTCAGAGTGATGGCAAAGGCGATAATTACGCCGATGATGCATCCCAATAGCGCAATCAGCAACCCCTGGTATAAGAACAGCGAGGCCACGCCGCCGGTCGTGCCGCCCAGCGATTTGATAATCCCGATATCGTGGGTCTTTTCCACCACCCGCATCGTCAGGATGGCCATAATATTGAACCCGGCGACAATGACGATAAAGAACAGAATCACCGCATTGATATTCTTCTCAATGGCCACGGCCCGGAGCAGGGTGCGTTTCTCATCCTCCCAGGTCTGGATATAATACAAATCGCCGGTGTTACGCCTGATTTGTTCAGCCACGATTTTGGCTTTATTGTAATCCTTCAGTTTAACCGCAATCCTGGTTACGCCGTTATTAACCCCCAGGAATTCCTGGGCTACCTTGAGCGGGATATAGATGTTGTTGTCGTATTCAACCATACCGGTGGAAAACACGCCGACCACCCGGAAATCACGGTGCACCGGCACCGGCATCATTCCCATCAGCCGGATGGAGGTCAGCGAAATCGTGGCATCCTTTAAGACATTCCGGTCGTCCTGGAACGAATAGGGCGGGATGCCGTAGATTTGACTGCCGATAATAGCCGGGGAATCGGTGGGGGACCTTGTAGAGAAATCATCAGGCGAGCCGGCCACTAAATACTTCCTGAACTCGCTGGTGTCGGCCTCCAGTTGCGGTTCAATGCCGATGACCTGGACGAAGTCAAGCCCTTTGCCCAGCAGTGCGCCCCATTCCAGCCGCGGCGCACAGCCGGCCACATCCGGCAGGGCCCGGATGGATTTCATTATCTGCTCATAATCGTAGATAAAATAACTGTTCTGGTTGGTGAGCGAAAGGTGCGCTGAGGTGCCCCTGATTCTGGCCCGGACCTCTCTGGAAAAACCGCCCATTACGGATGTAACCACGATTAAGGCCATCACGCCTACGGCAATACCGGCCACGCAGAAGAACATTATCTTCCGGTTGGTCAGGTAACGATACGCCAGAAACCATTTATACATATAGTAAAGTAAATAGTGCGGCTGTTCTGCTTTAGCAGATTACAGCCGACTATACCCGGCAGTAATTTCACACCATGTCCCACGCGATGTCGCATGGCTGTCGGGTATGACGTGGCGCTCTGCTCAAACTGCCGGAGTACAGATTAAGCGGATAGAACTGATTATTCCGGTTAATCTGCTAAATCTGTTTACTAAATACATAATCATTTCTAACCGCGCAAGTAAAATAGCATATCCTATTTTACGCTATTTAACTTGACCGTTTTTTGGATTAATTGTTTCATACTTGGGCTGTTAGACCGAAGGTCGTTATGGTCCATCCTTAAGGAGAATCGGCTGTACCACCTTAAGGGTCAGCTCAGTATAGTCGGCAGTAATTTCATACCATGTCACACGCGATGCCGTCACACCATGTCGGTATGACGTGGCATGGCTGTCGGGTATGACGTGGCGCTCTGGTCAAACTGCCGTACTATAGAACAAATAAAGTCAGAAAGGAGGTGACTGGTTTTCAGGGGATAACACCGATAGAATAGAAGTGTCAAAAACAATGGAGGGAAATATGAGGTATTTTTATGCCGTCTTGGCCATCCTGGTCATTATTTCTGTAAGCACGGTCGTCTGGGCAGAGGAAGCGCCGGCCGCGCCGGCAAAGACCAAGGTTATCACCACCGACCTGTTTGATATGATGCTGGGCGTACCGAATGCGGAATACGAGATGGCCATTCAGAATCATGCCTCCTCGCTGGCATTCCGGCTCGGGTCTGGCGGCGCTGATTTAGGCGATTGGAGTTGGTCTATCCTGATGCTGGGCAGCAGTTACCGGGGTTATTTCGGCAAGAAAGCGCCGTCCGGCGGCTACTGGGGCGCCGGTCTGGACATCTGGCAGATAGATGCCGAACAGACCACCCTGGGCGTAACCGCTAAAGGCGATGCGACCTTCATCGGTCCGAAAGCGGAAATCGGATACCAGTATGTCTCCGGTAGCGGCTTCACCTTCGGCGCCGGGCTGGCCTTGATATTCCTTTCAGGCAGTCTCAAGGTGGGCGGCGATGAATTCCCGCTGAGCGGCCTGGGCGCGGACATCCGGCTGTCCTTGGGCTATGCCTTTTAGCGCAATCAAGGGGGCACGGCCTTACTCCGGCAGTTTGAGTCCCGATGGCCATCGGGACGAATTACTGCCGGGTATAGTCGGCTGCCCTAAAGGTGGTACAGCCGATTGCTCCTTTAGGATGGACCATAATCGGCTTGCCTCAACAGCCGCACTATAAAATCGTGCCCCTATTTATCTCACATTTCGGTGTGTCCTTGGTAACCTCTATCTTGACCACCCCAAATCGTCCGCCAAATACCTATGAAAATCGGCAATAGGGGGTGTACCATACCCACCGCACTTGAACGGCTATGTGGCAGGCCACCCCTACCGCCGCCCGACGTAACATCAATGGCTCACTGGCTCTAAAATCCAAAAATCCGCCGGCGGTAGAGGTGATTGCCGGTCCGCCGGCTATCCATCTACAGCCGGTGTGTATAGCAATCACTATAGGTGTGTATAGCACTCAGGAGCGGTGTGTATAGCATCCAGTGATAGCGGGCTATCCATCTACCACTGGTGCGTAGGTAAGATACAGTAGGTGTGTATAGCAATCAGGGACGGCGGGCTATATATTCACCAATGGTGCGTATCTAATGCACAGCAGGTGTGTATAGTAATCAGAAGCGGTGGACTATATGCTTACCAATGGTGGGTATCTCAGCCACAATAGGTGTGTATAGCAGTCAGGGGCGGTGTGCATAGCAATCAGGAGAGGGGTGTATAGCAATCGCCCACGGTGTGTAGGTCAGCCACAGCAGGTGTGTATAGCATTCAGGGATAGCGGGCTATACATCTACCGCTGGTGAGTAGGTAAGATACGATAGGTGTGTATAGCAATCACCCATAGTGGGTAGGTCAGGCAGGGGCGGTGGTATACCCCCCACTCCCCTCTTTTTGGGCAGGTTTTGTGCTTAACCGGACTTAAATCCTGGTCTGAAGGTGTTCATTTACGCCTTGGGGCCGGAGCGAGTCATAACTGCCGTTAGACTTGTTCAGAGTCACCTTTCCGCCCATTACCAGATGTCCGACTGACGCATACGGACACGAGCGCGATTACGCTGGGCTACAAAGCCCAGTTCTACACCAAGCCGACGGTTGACCCGGCACCGCTCTATCGGTTAGACACGGCAGTCAAAGACTTCACTAATTATCTGACGGTCTTGATACCGTTAGATGCTAACCGGAAGTTTGTTACCAGCGTTTACAGGGATGGGGTGACCACTGCGGCGGAGTTGTATCTGATGGGGTATGTCAGATAGGACATCAGGTTATTA
>JACQXL010000146.1 GCA_016208805.1 Planctomycetota bacterium
ACATATGATGTTTAATCCCGTAAGGGAAAAAGCAAGATGTTATGGCAGTGAAAGTCGCATATATTATAGCCGGGCCAAACGGGAGCGGAAAAACGACATTCGTTCAAGAGTTTATTAAGCAAAACCTGTTGCCATTTTTGAATGCAGACGAAATAGCCCTGAAGTTGTCACCGCACCAGATAGCCAAAGCAAGAATCCAGGCGGGTAAAATATTTTTGAGCAAAATAGGAGAACACATCGCCGGTGGTAAATCATTTATTATTGAAACAACGCTTGCCGGCAGGTATTTCATCGGGGTTATAAATGAATTAAGGAAGAACAATTACCGGATAGAAATTATTTATATTTTTGTTGAGAGCATTGAAGAAGCGATACGAAGAGTAGATATCAGAGTCAAAAAGGGCGGTCATCCGGTTCCTGAAGAAGATATTAAACGCAGATTTACACGGAGTAAAGTAAACTTCTGGAATATGTACAGGCCGATGGCGGATAATTGGAGAATTTTCTTGAACAGCAAGGATGAATTTCTACAGGTCGCCACGGGGGAAAAGAATGAGTTGCAAATTATTGACGAAGTTAATTTTTCTTTGTTTAAGGAAAGCGTTGTATGAAAAAAGAGACCTACGAATCGCTAATTGAAATAACCAGAATCGGCAACCGGGCTATTAAAAAAGCACAAGCGGAAAACCGTAAAAAGGGATTGCCGAACGTCTATTCTAAAAACAAGAGATTGTACTATGAACTCCCGGACGGAACCATTACCATGACCGACCCTTTGTCTAAACCCGTATCCGTCAAATAGGACGCGGATTTTCGCTGATAACCGCAGATATTATATAGGGTTAAAGCCAATTGCTGTTTCCACCCAATGGGTATCTACCCGACGGTAGTCGGGTTAGTAAAAAATCCGTATAATCTGCGTAGGCGAAGCCTCTGCGTTTATCTGCGTCCCGTTTGATATGACGGATTCCGTCTAATCTGTGCAATCTGTGGCTTCGGGCTTCGTGGTTACCTCGAACGGGAGAACTCGCTCTTGGTTTGCTCGGCTAACTTGGCCATCAGGTGTTTCATCAGGTTGGGCCGAATCAGTTTTTCCACCTTGTCCCAGTTGACCGAACACCACTGCGGCGGCATTATGCATATCGCAATGTTGAACCCCCGCTCCAGGAAACTGAGACTGCCTGACGATTCTACCTCGGCGTCGTAGGTCAAGCCGGGCAGTGCGAATTCTTTGGACGTGGCCACGTCTAAATACGTGATGTGCGCCTTCATCTGCACCCCGTACATCTGGTCGTGCGTGAAGAAACTCGGTATCCCGCCGAAGAACCACAGGAAGGTGTTGCTCATCGTGGCCGATGAGTTGCCGATGTAATAGATACGGTATTGCTTGACCGTAACATACATTATATGGGTGGCGTTGTCTTTGCGGGCCTCTTTTATCTGGTCTTTGCGCTTGGTGACGGTCTCCGGCAGGACCTCTATCTTGTCAAAGACGCCGTAAGTGCGGAAGGCAACGGTTAACTCGTTGGCCATCGCCTCCGGGTTGAGGGTAAAATACTTTTCGGTCTTATCGTCCACCTTGGCCGGCGGTTTGTCAACGGTCACGGGCGCCACGACCACCCGGTGGGGGACCTGGCGGCTGGCCTTGATGTCCTGAAGCACCCGGTCTTTTACTTCCAGCGACGTGGTCATCTCGGTCGGCCCGGCGCAGCCGGTCATCGCCAGTAGCGAGTAGCCAGTAGCGAGTATTGAGTATAGGATATATTGTTTCATATTCTATATCCGTTAAATGGGACGCTGATTTTCGCTGATAGCCGCAGATAATTCTGCGTAATCTGCGTTTATCTGCGTCCTATCGGGCACATTATTTCACATCCTTCCCCGCCATTCGGCGGGATAAGACCCAGTAACGACATACCGTCACTTCGTGCCGGTCTGTCTAACTGGCTCTAACACACACCTGAAGCCGACATAGTTGGCCCAGAAGCCGGAGCGGGTCATAGGGACGCTGCCGGGCCGGCGGCAACTGGTCCGGGTATATGATGCCTCGTTAATCCACGAGCCGCCGCGGATAGTCCGGACCGGCGCGCCGCCGGACTGTTCATAGACGCTGTCGGTCCATTCGGCCGCATTGCCGGCTAAATCAAAACAGCCATAAGGGCTTTTGTCGGACGGGTATTTGCCGACCGCTACGGTGGCTTCAATACCGATTTCAATATAGTTACAGCCCTGGACGAGCCAGTTATCGCCCCATGGATACTTGGCGGCATTGGCGCCGCGGGCTGACTTTTCCCATTCTTCTTCTTTGGGGAGCCGCTTGTTCGCCCACTGGGCATAGGCCAGGGCGTCTTCGTAACTGACCTGGACGACCGGGTGGTCCATAATCTTATCAATGCCGCCGTCGCCCGCCTGCGTCCCGACGGCCCTGTCTGCCGTGGCACCGGCAGGCGTCGGGGCGGGCAGGCCTTTGGGGTTTTTCCAGCTGGCGCCGGTGATTTCTTCCAGCGCGCCGTCCGAATAGACCCAGCCCCGGCCTTCGCGCTCGGCCGAGGTCCGGTAACCGCTTTCCTGGACGAACTTGGCGAACAGGGCATTGGTGACTTCGTAGGCATCAATATAAAATACGCCGGCATTGGCCTTGCGGCTGGGTTTTTCGTTGGGTTGTCCGTCCTCAGCGCCCATTGTGAATTCACCGGCCGGCACCAGGACCATCTCGGCGCCGTCCTTGAGGGTTCTGATTTTCAGGAATGACTTGGAAATGGGGTCGCGTTCGGTGGTCAGCGGTTCTATCCCCCGGTAGCGCAGGTATTCCAACTCTATCTCGGCCAGTAATGCGTCTATCTCGGTCTGGTCGCTGGTCAGCGCGCGCGCCTTTTCCAGGGTGGCGATGGCCGGCTCAAACTGCTTATCGGTCCGCTGTTTCTGGGCCAGGGCAATCATCTCTTTATAGCGGCTGACTTGCGCATCCTTAAGTTGGCGCCGGATGTCTTCCAGCAGTTCTTTGACCTTGTCAAGAAAGCGGTTGCTCTGGTTGGCGGCAATGAAGTCAACCAGCAGTTTCTCCTTGACCTCAAGGTCCGATGATTTATTGACCTTGTCCATCAGCCGGTCGTAGGCCTCCTGTTCGGCGGCGAGTTGGAGGTCCTTGATTAGTTTATCAGCCAGCGCGACAAACTCGCTATCCTGATAGAGGTTTTTCAGTTGGCCGAAGAGCCGGTTGGCTTCGGTGATGTGGTTGGTGGCCTTTTCCCGGCCGAGCATACGCATCAGGTAGAAAATTGCGCCCGGTGAAACCAGACTGTCTTCCTTCTCTATCATCTTGTTGATGATTTCCTTGGCTTCGGAGTATCTGTTTTCATCCATCAGCCCGAGCGTGGAGTTGAACCGTTTCTGTTCAATGTTGTAAGGATTTTCTATCTTGGCTAGCGGGTCGGATTTGAACGCCTCAACCAGCCGGAGTTTCTCGCGTTCGTCAATCTTGCGGGTGACGTCATCCATCAGGGCGCGGGCCTGGATATGCTGGGGGGCTTTGACCAGAATCTGTTTGAGCAATTCCAGGGCTTCGTCCAGTTTATTCTCGTTGACCAGTTCCTGCGCCTTCTTGAAGAGCGCCTCTATTTCCTTGGCGGTCGGGTCTTCCGGCACCGGCGGCACGATAACATTAGTCGTGCCGGTAGAAGTGGTCGGCGCGGTATTAGTGACTGCGTTATTATTGGGTGTAGCCGGGCTATCGGGCAAAGCGGGCGGTGTTGACCACTTGGGGATGCCCTGGGCCTGGAAGGCCGTTAAATCTTCCAGCAACTGGTTGGGGTTCTGGTAGCGTTTGTTGGGGTCTTTCTGGACGCATTTCATTATGATGGCTTCAAGCCCGGGCGCGATAGACGGGTTGAGTGTAGAAGGTGTTACAGCCGTATCATAGATATGATGGCGGATCATACTGACCGCGGTTTCGCCCTGGAACGGTATCTGGCCGGTGGCCATTTCATACAGGACGATGCCGAGCGAATAGATGTCGGAACGGACATCAGCCGGGTTGCCCATACCCTGTTCGGGCGAGATGTATTTGGGCGTGCCGATGACGGTGCCGACCATTGTGGCATCCTTTTCGCCTTCCTGGACGAGTTTGGCCAGCCCGAAATCCATGACCTTGATGGTGGCATCAAGGATATTGGATGATGCCACAGCCATACTTTCCCCGCCATAAGTGGCGGGATCTCCACCGACCGATACGGATGAGGTGCGCATCGGCGCAATGATGGACGAGGTTACCGAGACCATAATATTGGCTGGCTTGATATCTCGGTGGACAATCTTGGCCGGGCTGTTCCAGGCGGCCCTGAAGGCGCGGGCGACCGAGATGCCCACATAGGTGATTTCTTGCGGGCTGAACTTGTGCTGGCGCTCAATGAACTTGGAGAGCGGCGCGCCCTGGACGAATTCCATTATGAAGAAATGCGAGCCCTGGAATTCGCCGGCGCTGTAGACCTGGACGATGTTTTCGGCGGCGAGTTTGGCGAGCGTCTCGGCCTCGCGCCGGAAACGCTTGACGAAGTCCGCATCCTCGGTCAGTTCCTTCTTGAGAATCTTGATGGCGACGGGGCGGTTGAGCGAGACCTGGCGGCCCCGGAAGACCTCGCCCCAGGCGCCTTTGCCCAGCAGGTCCTTACGGTCAAACTCAAAATCAGCCGCAAATGTTTCTGTTGCCCTAACCAAATACCATATAATTCTTACATAAATGAGTCAAGAAAAATTGCAACCACAGATACACACGGATGGACACAGATATCAGGGTGTCCAAAAAGTGCCACGCCATGCGGCATGGCATGGTCATTCTGAGTCCCGACACGGAGTGTCGGGACGAAGAATCTCGTCCCAAATCCGCATAAAACGGAGATTCTTCACTCCGTCCGCCTATGGCGGACTCCGTTCAGAATGACAAAAGGGGCATTTCG
>JACQXL010000147.1 GCA_016208805.1 Planctomycetota bacterium
TAGCTGTTTTGAATCGGCGTATTGCCGAGGATTATAATAGGTATCCTCGCTGCTTTATAATCTGAAATCCTGATATTTATACTTTTCCCTATCGCCTTTAACATTGTATCGGACCTTAAAAGTCCCGGAGTTCCTTTATGAGTGCTATAATCACCCAAGCAGATGAGTTCCTTTTCTATTATTGAGCCTCATATTGTTAATGTCCTACCCATCGGGTCATTCCTGCGAAAGCAGGAATCCAGAGAACCCTTTATCTGACTGGATTCCCGCCGGAGTTTATCCCGCTGGATTCCCCCGTACGGGGGAATGACAAGCGGGACGGGAATGACAGTCAGCGTGAGTCTTTTAGGACATTAATACTGTGAGCATCAATAGTTTCGTTACTTCAAGGGACACCTTACTCAATTTGCCCCTGACCGGATACCTACATCCTATCTTTCCCGATACCCGAAAGCAAGTAAAACCAACCACGAAGTTCAAGGGTTCAATAGTTCAAAGGTCTTCGCGGTGAATACCGTATTGCTTGACAATCGTTTCCGGCTATTGTATGAATTTAATTCTATGCTCTATCAAATTGAAGTGACGATGAGACCCAGCCTGCCCGACCCGATCGGCAACGGCGTCAAACACGATATCTTAGACCTCAACATCAAAGGCATCAAGGACGTCCGGTTCGTCCAAATCTATATCATTGAAGGCAATATTACCGGCGACGCAATTGATATCATCACCCAGAAAGTACTGGCCGACCCGGTCGTCAACAGGTATTCCACCAACGGGCCTTTAGAGTTCTTCACCCGCCTACGTCCCGGTGGGACTACGGCGAGGCAAGGCAGCAAGAGCGACAGCGTCGTCACGGTATTCCTCAAGCCCGGCGTGATGGACCCGGTTGAGTCCAGCACACTCAAGGCCATCCACGACCTGGGCTATAGAGTCAACTCCGTGCGCACCGGCCGGAAATACCACCTCAAAGGCCGATTATCCAAGAAAGACCTGGCCGTCATCTCGCGCAAGATTCTGGCCAACCAGACCATAGAGGAAATATTCGCCGGCCACAAGAAGATGGAGTCCATCATCACCCCGCCGCCCTATTCATTCAAACTTGTCAATGTCCCGATTCTGACAATGTCCGTTGAGGAGCTGGTCAAACTCAGTTCCGATTTGCACCTCTCGCTGGACGAGACCGAGATGACCACCATCAAGGACTATTATGTCCGCCTGCGGCGCAATCCGACTGAGATAGAATTAGAAACCATCGCCCAGACCTGGTCCGAGCACTGCAAACACAAGACCCTGATGGGACGGATTGAATACACCGAATCAATCTATCACGGGATGTCCAGGAAAGAGACGATTGATAACCTGCTCAAGCAGACCGTGATGAAGGTAACCAACGAACTCAATAAACCCTGGTGCATCTCGGTCTTCAAGGATAACGCCGGCATCATAGAATTTGACAAGAACAACGCGGTCTGTTTCAAGGTGGAGACGCACAACCATCCGTCGGCCATCGAGCCCTACGGCGGCGCCGGCACCGGCATCGGCGGCGTTATCCGCGACTGCCTCGGCTGCGGGCTGGGCGCCAAGCCGATTATGAATACGGACGTGTTCTGTTTCGCGCCGCCTGATTTCCCGCACCGGAAACTGCCGGCCGGAGTGCTCCATCCCAAACGAGTGATGAAAGGCGTGGTCCGGGGCGTGCGCGATTACGGCAACCGGATGGGTATCCCCACCTCAAACGGCGCGCTATATTTTGATAACCGATACCTGGGCAACCCGCTGGTCTATTGCGGCACCATCGGCATTATGCCGCGCACCAAGTGCTTCAAGCATTCCGATGCGGGCGATTTGATTCTGCTGGTGGGCGGCCGGACCGGACGCGACGGCATCCACGGCGTTACCTTCGCATCGTTAGAGCTGACCGATAAATCCGAAATGATTTCCAGCGGCGCGGTCAAATATGGATTTCCGAGGCGCAGGAACGGATGATTATGTCCGTCCCGCCACGGCATAAGGATGCGATACTAAAACTATTCGCCGAAGAAGACGTCGAGGCCACGTTCATCGGACAGTTCACCGGCGACAAGCAGCTCATCCTAAAATACAAAGGCAACGAGGTGGGCAACCTGGCAATGGATTTCCTGCACGACGGGCTGCCCAGATTCTTCCGGCAGGCGGAATGGAAACAGCCGCACTACCCTGAGCCGAAACTGCCGCGCAAGCCGAACCTGGGCAAGTCGCTCAAGCAGATTCTGGGAATGTGGAATGTCTGCAGCAAGGAATGGGTCATCCGCCAATACGACCACGAGGTCCAGGCAATGAGCACGCTGAAACCGCTGGTCGGCGCCGCTAACGACGGTCCGTCCGATGCCTGCGTCCTGCGGCCGGTGCTTGATTCATACCACGGGCTGGTTGTGGCTAACGGGATGAGCCCGACCTTCGGCGATATCGACCCCTACCATATGGCCGCTTCCAGCATTGACGAAGCGCTGCGCAATATCGTGGCCGTGGGCGGCGATATCAGGCATACCGCGCTGTTGGATAACTTCTGCTGGGGCAATACCAATAAGCCCGAGAACCTCGGCTCGCTGGTCCGGGCCACCAGGGCCTGTTACGATATGGCGCTGGTATTTGAAACACCATTCATCTCCGGCAAGGACAGCCTCAATAACGAATTCAGGTTGACCAAGGAAAAATCCATCGTCATACCGCCGTCATTATTAATTTCTGCCATCTCGGTGATACCGGATGCGCGCAAGACAACTTCAATGTATCTCAAAGGGGTCAATAACCTGATTTATATCGTGGGCCGGACCAAGTCCGAGCTGGGCGGCTCGCATTATTACGAACTGCTCAGCGCCAAGGGCAACAATGTCCCCAAGGTCGAGCCGCTGGTCAGCAAGAAGATTATGCTGTCGCTATCCGAGGCCATCCGCCAGGGATTCGTAGCGGCCTGCCACGATTTATCAGAAGGCGGGCTGGGCGTGGCTATGGCCAAGATGGCGTTCGCCGGCGATATCGGAGCGGAAATAAACCTGTCCAAGGTGCCGCTGTCCAAGAACGAGATGATTAGCAGGGACGACCTGATACTATTCTCGGAATCGAACAGCCGGTTCATAGTTGAGGTGGCGCCGGCCAGCCAGACCAACTTCGAGCGGCTGATGATAGACTGCCCCTGCGCCATGATTGGACGGACTATCAAGGATAAGAAACTAAAAGTAATCGGACTGAACGGCAAACCGGTGCTGAACGAGACGTTGAAGGGATTGAAGTCTGCCTGGCAAAGGCCGTTGATGTCTTAATTGTCAAGTATCGTCAGATGTAGTCAAGTATTGTAACTACTCTTGACCACTTTTAACTATCCTTGACTACACTTGACAAAGGTAATGGAGAGGTGCGAGAGCGGTTTAATCGGCATGCCTGGAGAGCATGTGTGGGGGTAACCTCACCGTGGGTTCGAATCCCACCCTCTCCGTTGAAACCACAGATTAACACAGATAAACACTGATACCGAATCTGTGTAATCCGTGGCTGACAGGGAAATTATGACTGATACTAAAAATGACAATCTCATCGCCCAGGTATTGACCCTCAAAGACCTGGCCGCCTACCAGCCCGGCGCGGTGGTCAGCCGGACCGTTATCAACAAGGCCACCGGCACGGTCACCTTCTTCGCATTTGATAAAGGCCAGGGTCTGAGCGAGCACACCGCCCCGTTTGACGCGCTGGTCTATATTCTGGACGGCCAGGCAGAGATTATGATAGCCGGCAAACCGCATCAACTGAAAGAAAGCGAGTTCATCATCATGCCGGCCAATAAACCGCACGCGCTCAAGGCGCTGACGCAGTTCAAGATGGCGCTGGTGATGATACGCTCGTAGCCACAGATTACACGGATTATAAGACAAAGATAGTAAATGACAAAAGGCCTTAAAATTGCGGGGATAGTCGCACAATTATTGATACTCACAGTATTAATGTCCTAAAAGACTCACGCTGA